>WGAA01000115.1 GCA_015489285.1 Anaerolineae bacterium
CGAACAGCACGTACACGTACACGGGCCTTTGCCCACCCTTCATCCCCACACGAAAAAGCACATCCCCCTGCTGGGCCCGCAGTTCCGGGTCCACAAAGGACCCTTCCTCTTGCGTCAACCGGGTCAGGTCCAGGTGGGCCAAAACGTCCGGGGGAAGCACATGGCGGAGAAAGGCCCGAGCCCGCTCCCGGTCGGCCAGGAAATGGCGGAAGAAGCGGTCGTGTGGGTTGGTAAGGTGCGATGATGAGTGTCCCTGTTCGGCCATTTGGTGCGCTCCGAGATCGAGTAGGGGTGGGAGTTCAACGGAATTATATAAAGCATTTGTGGATGAGCCAAATACCAGAAGGACCAACACGTCAGGCGGCGGTGAGGAAGTCGGCACTGCAGGCGTGGCTTAGCGTGAGGCGTGATGCGTGATTCGTAATGCGTAACTTGAAGACAAGCTCGGCTTTGTGGCGAGAACCTTGCTGCCACGCCAACCAATTACTCGTTACTGACGTTGGCGCTGTAGGGCCAACCTTGTCTCCACGCCAGTCCTTTAATCGTTAATCGTCAATCGTTAATCATTGTCTTCCCCCGCCGTCCGGTTACTCGTTACTCGTGACTCGTTACTTCCACTACAGCACGACTTTCCTCACCCAATAGGTCAGCGGCGCGGTGCGCATCTCCTCCAGCACGTCGTCCGGAATGGGATCGTCGACCCCAAGGACCATGATGGCTTCCCCGCGGGGCGCCCGACGTCCCACGTGCATGAAGGCAATGTTGATATCCCGACTTCCCAACAAGGTGCCTATCTTCCCGATGATCCCCGGCTGGTCGTGATGTCGGGTGAGGAGCAGGTGCCCTTTGGCAGGGAATTCCACCCACAGGTCGTTGATGGCCACGATCATCGGTTCCCCGTACACAATCGCCCCCCGGACCATCCACACGTCCTCTTCTCCCTGGCGCGCGTGGATGCCCCGCAGGGTCAGCATGGTGTCGAAACGCTGGCCCCGCTCCCGCCGGCGTTCCACGAATTCAATGCCCCGGCGGCGGGCCACCTGGAGCGCGTTCACTAGGTTCACCCGCTCGTCCACCACGCCTTCCAACAGCCCCTTGAGCACGGCCGCCCGCAGGTAGGAAATGTCGTAATTCACCAGATCCCCGTGCAACGTCAACTCCACTCGCGTGAGCTGACGACCCCCCATCTGCCGCATGAAGCGTCCCAACCGTTCGGCCAGATCGATCCAGGGGGTGAGAAAGGCCAGAGTTTGGGGCGGGACGATGGGCGCGTTGATGGCGTAGGGGGCGGGTCGTCCTTGCAGGACGGCGATGACCTGCTCGGCTGCGTCCCGGGCCACGCGCGCCTGGGCTTCCACCGTGGAGCCCCCGATGTGGGGGGTGAGGATCACCTTCGGATGGCGGCGCAGGGGGTGATCCTCCGGGAGGGGCTCGACGGAGAAGACGTCCAGCGCCGCACCGGCCAAACGACCTTCGTCCAGGGCCCGCAGCAACGCCTCCTCGTCGACGACACCACCACGTGAGGTGTTGATCAAGTACGAACCCGGCTTCATGCGGGCGAAACGCGCCGCGTTCATAAAGTGACGGGTCTCCGCGGTCAGGGGCAAGTGCAGGGAGACCACATCCGCCCGGCTCAGGAGCTCTTCCAGGGGCACAAGAGCGACCCCCAACTTCTGCGCGTACTCGGTGGACACGTAGGGGTCATGGGCGATGACGTGCATTTCCAGCCCTTTGGCCCGGCGGGCCACCTCGGAGGCCACCCGTCCCAGCCCGATGAGCCCTAACGTCTTCTCCCGCACCTCCACTCCCATATACGCCTTCCGATCCCAGCGGCCCTCCCGCATGGCCACATACGCCTGAGGCAGGCGGCGAGCCAGCGCCATGAGCAGGGCAATGGTGTGTTCTGCCGCGGCCACAATGTTGCCCGTGGGCGCGTTGACGACCATCACCCCGTACTCCGTTGCCGCGTCGATGTCGATGTTGTCCACACCCACGCCGGCCCGGGCAATCACCTTGAGATTTTCGGCCGCGGCCAACACCTCTCGGGTTACCCGCGTTCCGCTGCGCACGATGAGCGCGTCGTACGGCGGAATGATCCGGGCGAGCTCCTCCGGACTCAGGCCCGTGCGCACGTCTACCTGCGCATGGGCTTCCAGCAAACGCAATCCCTCTTCGGACAGAGGGTCGGAGACCAGCACACGGTACAGCGGCGGCGTGTTCACACGCTGCCCGTTTCGAGTTCTCTCCTGAGTCGACATCATCCACTCCACGATTGAGGATGGAAAACCGTTACATCACTTCTGGCGCGCTCATGCCCAGGATATCCTCCAGCAGATGGGCGAACACCAGCTTGACCGCGGCGACAAGACGCAACCGCGCCTTGGTCAGCTCCGGCCGGGCCGGGTCCACCACGCGACAATCCCGGTAGAACGCGTGAAAATGTGTGGCCAGGTCCTGGGCATAATACGTCAGATGGTGGGGCTCCAGCCGTTCGGCCACGGTAATGAGCAAGTCGGGCAAGTCCAGCACCTTCTTCAACAGGGCCTGTTCGGAAGGATGGGTGAGCAAGTGCACATCCCCGTCGTCCCAGCGCGTCCACCCTTCGGCCCTGGCCTTACGCAATATCCCCGCGATGCGCGTGTGCGCGTACTGGACGTAATAGACGGGATTATCCTGACTTTGCTCCACGGCCAGGGCCAGGTCGAAATCGATCTTGGCGTTGTTGCTGCGCGTCAGGAGCATAAAGCGAATGGGGTCGGGTCCGACCTCATCCAAGACCTCGCGCAGGGTGATGATATCCCCTGCCCGTTTGGACAACTTCACCTCGACCCCGTGTCGCTTCAAGGTCACCAGGTTGTACAGGAGGATGGTGAGGCGTTCGGGGTCGATGCCTAGGGCTTTCATCACCGTTTTCATGCGGGGAACGTGGCCCTGGTGGTCCACCGACCAGACATCGATGACCCAATCGAAGCCCCGGATGATGAACTTGTTGTAGTGGTAGGCGATATCCGAGGCGAAATACCCCGGTTCCCCCGAGGAGCGGACGATCACTTCGTCCTTGTCGCCGCCTAACTTGGTCGCGGCAAACCAGAGGGCGCC
Source organism: Anaerolineae bacterium (assembly GCA_015489285.1). Classification (GTDB taxonomy): domain Bacteria; phylum Chloroflexota; class Anaerolineae; order JAADDB01; family JAADDB01; genus JAADDB01. The sequence goes on from WGAA01000115.1 coordinate 3,100, forward strand.
GTCCTTTTCGTAGACCAGTCCCCGTTCCCGCAACATGGCCAGCACCTTTTCGAAGGTTCCGTCCTCGTACAGGCTGCGCTCGGAAAACCAGTTGTCGAAAACCACCCGGAGGTCGGCCAGATCCTGCCGCAGCTCCTCCAGAACGAGGGAGAGGCCTAGATCGGTGAGCGCGCGGATCGCCTCCTCGCGGGGCATGTCGAGAAAACGCCGCCCGTGTTCCCGAACGATGCGTTCCGCGTACCCTATCATGTACCGGCCCATGTATCCGTCTTCGGGGACGGGGACGTCCTCCCCCAACACCTGGGCGTAGCGGGCAAAGAGGGTCTCCCCGAACTTGCGCATTTGGGTCCCCGCGTCGTTGACGTAATATTCCCGCTGGACCCGGTACCCCACCCGGTCGAGGACCCGGGCCACCGTGTCGCCCAGGACGGCGTTGCGAGCCCCTCCGAAGTGGAGGGGACCGGTCGGGTTGGCGCTCACGAACTCCACCTGGACGGAACGCCCCCCGCCCACCTGGCTGCGGGTCCACTCCCGTCCCTGCGCTTCGATGGCAAGAACCTGCTGAGCCACCCACGTGGGACGCAGCCGGAAGTTGAGAAAGCCGGGCGCGGCCACGTCCAGGGTGGCCATATCCGTGGGAGGGAGGTGTTCCCGGATGATCTCCGCAATGCGCAGGGGAGCCATGCGCGCCAGTCGGGCCAGCTGGAGGGCAATGTTGGAACTGTAATCCCCGAACTCCGGCTTCGCAGGCGTGACCTCCACGGGGGGGATGTCGAACTCGGGCAACGCCCCCACTTCCTGGGAGCGGCGAATTCCCTGTTGTAAGAGCTTGGCCAATTCCTGTCGTACGGTCATAATTGAAAGGGCTCCTCGTGTGGCCTTTTGGACATTCGATAGCACATCTACCCGGCAATTGTAACGAAGGGGCGGGGGAATGCCAAACCGAAGAAGGGAAGAATATCGGGTACTGTTCCTTCGCTCGAGCCCTTTCCCGGGAGGGATCGAGCGGATATTGACCTGGGCAGGGGAGGTGATGAGGGCATCGGGGGTGACCGTTGGGATGGCCGTCCTCTGGCGAGGCCGAGGGGAACACCCCTGGGTGGCTCGGGCGCGCGGCCGGGGCCTGAACGCGTGGACGGTGCCCGAGGCCCACGCGTGGGATGTGCGTCCCCTCCTCGCGCTACGCCGGATCGTCGCCCACTTCCGACCGAACCTGGTGCACAGCCACGATTGCCGCAGCGACTTCTTTGCTCCTTTCCTCGGAACGCCGTGGCTGGTGACGGCCCACGGTTACACCCGTGCCACCCGCAAAATGCGCCTTTATGAGGCCCTGGACCGTCGCCTCATCCTTTGGGCCCGGCGGATCATCGTCCCCTCACGCTACGCCCGCGATGAACTCGTGCGGATGGGCCTCCCCGCGCGGCGCATCCGACCCATCCCCCACGGACTCCACTGGCCCCGGGTGGACAAGTTGGCCGAGGCACGCGCTCTCGCCCCTGCCCCCCTGACCCCCATCCTCTTCCTGGGTCGCCACAGCCGTGAAAAGGGGGGAGACCTCCTCCTCCGGGCCCTGCACCGCCTGGGCTTCCCACCCCGTCCTGTGTGGTTCGTGGGCGAGGGGAGGGAACGGCGGCGTTGGGAACGGTTGGCCCGGGAACTGAAGTTGGGACATCGGGTGACCTTTTGGGGGTGGCAGAAGAACCCGTACCCCTTTCTCCGCGCGGCCGCGTTCCTCGTCGTCCCCTCGCTGCGGGAGACGTTCGGCCTCAGCGCGCTGGAGGCCCAGGGCATGGGGATCCCCCTTGTCGCCTCCCGCGTGGGAGGGCTGGAGGAGATCCTCGTGCCGCAAGGGGTGCGCTTCTTCTCCCCCACGCGCGGCGGGAGCGAGGCCTTGGCCGAGGCCCTGGCAAGGATGGAGGAGGAACAGGAGCGGTTCCGGGCCGACGCGCGGCGTGCTCGCCCCCAAGTCCGCCGCGCCTACGCGGTCGAGGTCATGGCGCAAGCTTACACCCGGCTGTACGAGGAGGTCCTCGATGAGGCGTAGGCTGTTACTCACCCTCGCGTTCCCTCCCCAACGAGGGGGGATGCAACGCCACTTGGCCCAATGGGTCGCGCTCGCGGCGGACCGCTACGTGGTCAGCGCCCCCGCCTGGCCCGAAGCCCGAAGGTGGGATGCCGCGTATCCCGCCCCGGTCATACGGTGGCGGCGGGGCCCCCGGGGACGGTGGGGCTGGCGCCGGGTCCAACAGGTGGCCGAAGCACGACGGACGTTGCTCGCGGCCCGGCAGATCTTCCCCATCGGGGCCCTGGAGTTGGGCCAGGCGTGGCCCTTCGGGTGGGTGGCCTTGTGGGCCCACCGGAGGTGGGGTCTCCCTTACGATGTGTGGACCTTTGGGGACGAGATCCTCAAGCCCGTACGCTTCCCCGGCCTCCGGGGACTCACCCGGCATCTCCTGCGGCAGGCCCGCCGGGTGTACGCCATCAGCCGTTTCACCGCGCGCGTCGTCGGGAGGGTGGGCGTTCCCGAGGAACGGGTACACGTGGTCCACCCCTGGCCCGCGGCCCTCTTCCGCCCCGGCGACCGGCGCGCGGCGCGGCGGGCCCTGGGGCTCGAGGAGGACTCCCTCCTGCTCCTCACCGTTGCCCGTCTGGAACCGCGCAAGGGCGTCGACCGGGTGCTGCAGGTCTTCCCCGAATTGCTCCGCGCCTTCCCGCGGCTGCGTTATGCCGTCGTAGGGGAGGGGCGAGCTCGGTCCCGGTGGCGCGCGCTGAGCGCACGGCTGGGCGTCGATTCCCACGTCCTGTGGCCGGGAGCCCAATCCGATGAGGAACTCCTCCTGTGGTATCAGGCCGCGGACGTGTTCGTCCTCATCCCCACCCCCGGTCCTCACGAGGTGGAGGGGTTCGGCCTCGTCTTCGCGGAAGCGGCCGCGTGCGCCCTTCCCGCGGTCGCGGGGGACAACGGCGGGGTGTCCGACGCCGTACTTCACGGGAAGAGCGGCCTCATCGTGCCACCGGAGGATCCCGTGGCGTTGGGGGAGGCCCTTTCTGCCCTGCTGGCCGACGGGGATTTGCGGAGGGAGATGGGACGGAACGCCCTGGAACACGCAACCCGCCTCCGCCGCGCGGCCCACCGTTGGGTCCAGGAGGTGGCCCATGCCTGAACTGCGCGCCCGTGCCCAATTCTTGCCCCTGATGGCCCTCCTGTTCACCTGGCTGTTCCTCACGCCGATGAGCACCGTCCCCTTCCAGGGCGAAAAGGCCCTGTCCCTCCTCGCCTTTGGGATCCTGGGGATGGGGGTGATAGGGGAGGCCGGGTGGAGTCGCTCCCTCCTCAGGTCCCCGATGACGTGGGGCGGGGTGGGAGTGGCCCTTCTTTCCACCCTGGGTGGGGTGGCCCCTCACGTGGCTTTGTGGGGGAACGACGACCGCTACATGGGGGTGCTGGTGTGGGGCGCGGCCGCGGTGCTGGGGTACGTGTGGTGGCGCGCCCGAGGGGACGCGTGGTGGTTGGGACGGGTGTTGGGGCTGGCCTGGGGGATCTCTGCGGGGGTGCTCGTGTGGGCGCGGCTGTGGCCTCCGCCTCCCATGTCCCCTCTGGGCCCGTTGGCTGCGGCTTTGGCGGCGGGGGGGACGTTGGGGAACACGAGTTTCCTGGGTGTGGCTTCGGCCGCGAGCGCGCTCTACTTCACAGGCATGGCCGGGC
>WGAA01000116.1 GCA_015489285.1 Anaerolineae bacterium
CAAGGTTGTCCCTATAACGCCAACATGGCCTTGAGTTACGCATTACGCATCACGTATCCAAAATCAAGATGCGCCAGCAGTGCCGACTTTCTCACCGGCCCCTGACGCATGACGTATGACGTGTGACGTTACGCATCACGGATTACGTCGTCAGGCCGGGGCCCATCAAGACTTCCGAAGTCTCGCAGACTTCGGAAGTCTTGCCGGGGGCTCCCTTAAGGCCGCTTTCAGCGGTCTTCGCTTTGATGTAGCACGGGGTCTTTAGCCCCGTGCGTACTGGCGTGAAGACAAGGTTGTCCCTACAAAGCCAACTTCTCTTCGAGTTACGCATCACGTATCACGTATCACGCATCACGTATCACGCATCACGCATCACGTCATCACGCCAAGCTGCGCCTCCAGCGCCAACTTCCTCACCGGCGCCTAACGCATGACGCATGACGCCCGACGCCCGACGTCAGGCTTGCTTCCGTCGGAAGACGGTCATCTCCACGCCCAGCTTCTTGAAGACCTCATCCCCCTGGCCGAACTGGGCAAAGGCCACATCCTTGATCTCCGCCTCCAGCTCCAGCCCGTACGTTTGCAGGAGGATGCGGGCATTGGGCTTGGCCAGGATGATCTTCCCCTTGTTCGCGTACTTCTCCCGGATGTCGGCCTGATTGTACGCCCAGGGGCTGAAGATGTACGCGTGGACGGGGGAGACGGGGTCATTCTTGTCGAAGAGCCAAACTTCCATGACCGTGGGATGGCCCACCTGGTTCTGGTACGATTCGGCCTCGGAAAGACCACACTCCCCCAAATTCTCCTCGAAAGCGCCGTTCAGGGAGGCGTAGATGGTCTTGGCCGCGTCGAAGGCCTGTTCCAGATCCTGCTGGGCCTCGATCATGAAGACAACGGGGAAGGAGGCAATGCGCTCCACGGGCACCCTCGTGTCGGCGCGGGCACGCCGAGGGGGCTCCTCGGGCGCCTGAACCACGGACGCGCCTTCGACGGCGACGGCCGGGCCCTCCTCCTCTTCCTCCGGCACCTCCCCCTCTTCCTCCTCATCCACCTCCTGGACGATGACAGGGGGTTCCTCGTGCGCCCAGGCGACCTCCCGGTCCGGAGGGTACGTCTCCGTTTCCAGGTCGCGCGTCATCGGCGTGGGCATACGCTCCCGCTCCATGCGGACCCACTGGTAGACCTTCACCAGGGCCAGGATGACGACGAGAAGCCCCACCAGGAGTCCGATGTACGCGAGCCACTTGCCCACCCCTCCCCCTTTCTTCGGCGGGGTGGAAGGTTCCTCCTGAGGGGCCGAGGGCTGTTCCGCGGTCGTGGACGTGGTTGTAGTGGAAAGGTCGGCGTGCTCGTTGATGAACTGCCATGTCGTGTCCAGGGCGTCGGTGTATTCGGGCTGACCCGCGTACGTCTTCCGGGCTTCCACGAAGAGATCGGTCAACTCCTTCTTGGGGAAGGTGCTCAAGCGCCGTTGCAGGGCCTCCCAATCCCCGGTCCGTTGGAACTCCCTGGAGATGAGGAGAATGTAATCCACCTTGTCGGCATGTCGCAGGTCGGCCGGGTAGGCGTTGATGTAGTGCACGGGCCAGATGACCCAGCCGATGAGCAGGCCCACGAGGAGCCCTACGAGGAAACCACCGATGAACAGGCGTTGCCGCAGGACCGATTGCATCACGAACCTCCTTCCCGTCCCCGTGCGGGGAGCTGCAATGTGGAGTACGATGACGGGTTATGGCGTCAACACGGGCCACATGGGTGCTTGGCTGACGATTTCGGGTCCATTATCCCACAAAATGACGAATTCTTCCAATCGGATCCCCCAGCGGTGGGGAAGGTAGACCCCCGGTTCCAGGGTGATGACCGTGCCCGCGGGGAGGATGTCGTCGCTGTTGCGGCCGAGCCGGGGACGTTCGTGGATGTCCAGGCCCACGCCGTGCCCCACGCTGTGCAGGAAGTACTCCCCGTACCCCCGCACCCCCAACGCGTCCCGGGCCAACGCGTCCACATAACGCCCGCGAAGACCGGGGCGCAGGCCCACCAGGGCCGCGGTGAGGGCCCAGCGGGTGGCCTCCCACGCCTTCACGTACTCCTCCTCCGGCTCCCGCCCGTACCAGAAGGAACGGGTGAGGTCCGCACAATACCCCGCCACCCGAGCGCCCATGTCCACGCACACGGCCATCTCGGGGCGCAGGCGGCGATCCCCCGGTTCCGCGTGGGGCAGCGCGCTGTTCTCCCCAAAGGCCACGATGATGGGGAAGGCCAGGGCCTCGGCCCCGTGTTCCCGCATGTACTTCTCCAACTCCCAGGCGACCTCCCGTTCGCTCACCCCGGGACGCAACAGGGAGGGAAGGGCGCGCGCGGCCGCGTCGGTGATGGCCGCGGCCCGCCGGAGGAGGGCCATCTCCTCCCCGTCCTTCACCTGGCGCAACCGGTGGAGTATCGCGTCGGCCCGACGCCAGTCCACATGGGAGGCGGGGCGGTAAAGGCGCTCGAACTCGTCCACGGTGACCGTCTCGGCCTCGAAGCCCACGGGACCTTCCAGATCCCGGAAGAGGGTCTGGAGTGCGTCCTTGTACGAAGTGCGCACGGGAACGAGCTCGAAGTGGGGCGCTTCCTCCCGCGCGCGCTCCCAGTACCGCCCGTCGGTGACGAGCCAGGCGCGCGTCCCGGTGATGACCGCCCAACCGGTACTGCCCGTGAACCCGGTAATGTAGCGACGGTGGGACGCGTCCCGCAGGACGACCGCGTGCAGGCCGGTCTCGTCCAGGGCCTGCCGCAGACGGCGGAGTCGGTCCATGAGGATGTCATTGTGTGTTGTCATGGGATGTCCCTCGGGTGCGGGGGTGCAGTCGGTCGTACACCTCTTTCAGGTGACGCTGGCTGACGTGGGTGTAGATCTGGGTGGTTTGGGGGCTCTTGTGTCCCAGGAGTTCCTGGACGACGCGGATGTCCGCTCCCCCCTCCATGAGGTGGGTGGCGAAGGAGTGACGGAGCATGTGGGGGGTAACGTTCTTTTCGATGCCCGCGCGCTTGGCGTACTCGCGCACGATCCGGGTGACGCTCACCCGGGAGAGGCGGCGCCCGTAGCGGTTGAGGAAGAGGGCCGAGGTGGGACGCTCGGGGTGGATGAGGGCCGGCCGCCCCTGCCGCAGGTACGCGTCCAGGGCCAGAGCCGCGGGACGGCCGAAGAGCGCGATCCGTTCTTCCCCCCCTTTGGCCTGACGCACGTAGATCTCCCGTCGGCTCAGGTCCACGTCCTCCACGTTTAGCCCGACCAGTTCGCCCAGGCGGATGCCCGAGCCGTAGAAGAGCTCCAGGATGGCCCGGTCCCTGAGCTCGTAGGGGGAATCGCCGCCGGCCGCGCGCATGAGGGCCGTGACCTCGTCGACGGTCAGGTAGCGCGGGAGCCGCTGGGGGAGTTGGGGGCCCTTCACCCCGTCGATGGGGTTCGCCTCCAGGTACCCGTGACGTTCGAGGAAGCGGAAGAAGGCCCGAACCTCGTACAGGCGACGGGAGATGCTGGCCGAGGAGATCCCCTCCCGTGCCAGGGTGCTCAGCCAGTTCTGCAGGTGTTTAGGGGTCACCTGATCCCAGGCGGTAATGCCCTCCTCGGCCAGGAAGTGGGCGAATTGGTCCACCTCCCGCTCGTAATTCCGCACGGTGTAGGGGGAGGCCCGTTTCTCCTCGAGCAGGTAGGCGACGAACCGTTCGAGGAGGGGTTGCAACTGGGCGTAAGCTGCTTCGGCCGACATGGCTCCCTCCTTCAGGCCCGGACGAGGGCCGGGGCCTCGTCGTCCTCTTCCGCGCGTTCGAAGGATTCCCGGTCGAACCAGGCACCGCATTGGGTGCACTGGGCCTTCTTCTTCCCCTTGGCAACGACCAGACCGCCACACTTGGGACAGGGCTTGGGCAGGGGGCGATCCCAAACGCTGAAGGTACACTCGGGGTAGCGGGAGCAGCCGTAGAAGATGCGGCCTTTGCGCGTGCGCCGGACGACCAGGTCCGCGCCGCATTGGGGACATTTGACGCCGATCTTCTCCAGGTAGGGTTTGGTGTTCTTGCACTTGGGATAGTTGGAACAGGCGATGAACTTGCCGTAGCGCCCCGTCTTGATGACCATGGGCGCGCCGCAGAGCTCACAGACCTCCCCCGTGGGTTGGTCCGGCACCCGACGGTCGGGCATGTTGGCCTCGGCTTCTTTGAGCATCTGGGAGAAGGGGCCGTAGAAATCGCGCAGGAGCTGGACCCAATCCTGCTCGCCCGCGGCGATCTTGTCCAGCCCTTCCTCCATGCGTGCGGTGAAGCCGACCTCGAAGACGGAGGGGAAGTGCTCGACGAGAAGGTCGTTGACGGTGAAGCCCAGCTCGGTGGGCACCAGGCTCTTCCCCCGTCGCTCCACATATCCCCGCTGTCGCAGGGTGGTGAGGATGGGCGCGTACGTGCTGGGACGGCCGATGCCGTGCTCTTCCAGGGCCTTGACCAGGGTGGCTTCCGTGTAGCGAGGTGGCGGTTGGGTGAAGTGCTGTTCCGGAAGCAGGCGAATCAGGTCCAGGAGCTCCCCCTCCCGAAGCTCGGGGATGCGGATGCGCGCCTCCTCGCTCTTCTCCCCCTCCTCCTTGCTTTCCTCGTAGATGAGGAGGAAGCCGGGGAAACGGACCTGGGAGCCGCTGGCCCGGAAGAGGTAGGGACGGGGGCCCTCCGCGGGCCCGGCCGAGATGTCCACGGTCAGCGTGTCGTAGATGGCCGGAGCCATTTGGCTGGCAAGGAAGCGTCGCCAGATGAGCTCATACAGCTTGTATTGTTCCGACGTCAGGTAGGGCTTGAGGCGCTCCGGTGTGCGGAAGACGGAGGTGGGACGGATGGCCTCATGGGCCTCCTGCGCGCCCTTGGTCCGGGTCTTGTACTTGGGCGGCTTGGGCGGGAGGTATTCCCCCCCGAACTCCTGGGCAATGAAGGCGCGGGCTTCCTTCTGGGCCACGTCGGCCACGTGGACCGAGTCGGTACGCATGTAGGTGATGAGACCGACCTGGCCTTCCTCGCCGATGGGGATGCCCTCGTACAGCTGCTGGGCCACACGCATGGTCTTCTGGGCGGTGAACCCCAGGCGACGGGAGGCCTCTTGTTGCAGGGTACTGGTGGTGAAGGGGGGGGCCGGACGCCGACGGCGGGTGCCCTTCTTCACCTTCTCCACCAGATAGAGGGCGTCCTTGAGGTCCGCGATGACGGCCTGCGCGTCGGCCTCGGTGCGCAGGGTAGGTTCCTTGCCCCGAATGCGGTGAAGTTTGGCCAGGAAGGTGGGACGTTTCGGGTTTTCCCGCTCCTCGTGGCGGGCCAGTTCCGCGGTAATCGTCCAGTACTCCTCGGGCACGAAGGCCTGGATCTCCCGTTCCCGTTCGACGACGAGCCGCAGGGCCACGGATTGCACCCGCCCCGCGGAGGTACCGCTGCGCACCCGTTTCCAGAGGAG
>WGAA01000117.1 GCA_015489285.1 Anaerolineae bacterium
CTAAACACCTGTGGTAGAATCACCATGTCAGGTCGATGAGGGCAGCGTGAAGGAGAGAGGCTATGAGCACCGTTGAGGTCAAAGTTCGCCTCCCCGATAGCACTTACAAACAATTGGATGATTTGGCCAGGCAACAGCACCGCACGCTTGACGAAGTTCTTCAGACGGCCGTCTCGGAGTGGTTGGAAGCTCAGGCGCGACTGGAACGGGCGCGCGCTCTCATGCGCGAGCTAGGGCAAGGGCTTGAAGGTAGTGGTCATCGCGCACGCGACGTAGCCCGCCGTCACGACGCCTATCTCTACGAGCGAGATACCCGATGACCGGGGTGTTTGTTGATACGTGGGCCTGGTATGCCTTGAGCGATAGGAACGACCGGGATCACGAGTTGGCGCAAGAGACGCTGGAGCACCTGCTTGCTCAACGCTATCGCTTCGTTACCACGAACTTCGTGCTTGACGAGACCCTCACTCTAATTCGCTATCATCTCTCCCATGCCGCTGCCGTACGCTTCTGGCATCTCTTTTGGGACCTGGTGAACGCGGGCCTGGTCCAGTTCGTCCGCATTGGAGCAGCCGAAGAACAAATGGCCTGGGAGATCTTCGAGGCCCATACCGATCAGGACTTTTCCTTCACCGACTGTACCTCTTTTGCCGTGATGCAATCGTTGGGCTTGATATACGTCTTCTCCGCCGATCATCACTTTGCCGTCATGAGTTTTGTTTTAGTGCCCCCAATCCCCTAACGCGTTATCGAGACACGCGTGGCAAAACAGGCACGGAGGGATGGAGGAGGACCCGGACCCGCACCGCGGTGCCCCCCTCGCGCAGGGGCACGCGCCGGCCCGTCGTGGGGTCGTACATCCCCACCTCCAGGATGTAGGGGCCGGGCGCCAGCGCCCGCGGCACGAGGAGCCCCTTGCGGTCCTCGACCCGATCCCCCGCCCGCCATCCAAGGGTGGGACGATATCCGTTTTGCGGGGGAGCATCGTACCCCGCGACGAAACGCCCATCCTCCGTCAACAGGTGGAGGAAGACGGTCTCCTCCTGGGAGATGTCCGCCACCGCCCGCCAGAGAAGGGAGACCCGCATCGTCCCCCCTACCGTCGCTTCCCCCCACACCCGAAGGGCGTCCAAAACGATCCCGTTGGTAAAAGCCCGTCCCACGGGGATGACCTCGACGGGATCCCGGTCCCCGTGGGGGGCGACGTAGCCGACCAACCGCATGTCTCCAAACCAGCGGTGGAAGAAGGGGAAGGCCCGCCGGCTGAGGACGGCCTCGGCCAGCGCGTCCGGGTGTGCCGGTGGCAGACGGGCCGCCAGGAGCCAGAGGATGCCCTCCTCGTCGAGGAGGCGCTCCAGGAGGCGCTCCTCCTCCGGGTACAGGGGGGCCGGGTGCGGGGCCATGCCCAGGACATAGGCCCGCGTGTGGTTGCGGTTCATCCAGGCTTCGTAATCGAAGGGGGCCAGGGTGACCCACGCCTTCGGGCGGAGGGGGATCCCGTCGGCCGTGGCCACCGCGGCCGCGATGTCCCGCTCCCCGGGCCGCTCGCGGGTGTACGCGGAGGCCCGGGTTATCCCCAGGCCCAGGGCGAGCAGCGTCAAGAGGATCCCCAACCCTCCCAGGAGAGCCCCCCACCTCCGACCGCGAACCCGCAGGAGGACAACGCCCGCGAGGAGCCCCCCCAGGGCGCTCCCCACCACGGGCCGGGCCGCCCGTCCCATCGGTACCCAGAGGATATCCCAAAACCCCATGAGCAGGTGCTTGGCCTGGAGGACGATGGGGGACCACCGGGGGTCGAACATGGCCCGGGAGCGTTCCGGGTGGCCGAAGGTCAGCTCCAGCGCGGTTTCGCTCAGGGTGAAGTCCGAGGCAACGGCCAGGATCTGGACGATGAGGGACCACCCCAGGAGGATGTAGAGCCCCGTGCGCCGTTTCCCCTCCCACAGGGGAGCCAGAGGGATGACGAGGAGGGGGATGATGGGCAGGAGGAAGCGGGGCCCCCAGGCGAATCCTCCCCACCACATCCACCAGGTGCTGAAGAGGAGGAGGTAGATGCCCACGATCCCCGCCAGCGCGTCGGCCTCCGGCGGATGGGTGCGGCGGAAACGGCGGAACCCGGGAAGGGCCGCCAGAAGGACGGGAGAAAACCAGATGAGCCCCCGGAAGGGGCTGAGGACCAGGCCGTAGAACCCTATCCAGGGCGGGGTGGTGAAGAATTCCCCCCGGGTCAGCTGGTATCCCGTCTTCCAGGGGAGGCCGAAGCGAAGGGTGTTGTAGAGGGCATATCCCCCCACCCCGAGGAGGGCCACCGTGCCCAGAAAGAGAACGCCCCGCCGCGCGTCCCGAGGAAGAAGCCGACGCCATCCCCGGGCCTCCGCCGGGCGTGTCCGCACCTGATACCACCAGAGGAAGAGGAGGGACGGCGTGTTGATGAGCCGGGCCCAGACGCTCACGGAAAAGCCCAGGCCGGCCCACAGAGCCCACCGTGCGTCGTCCGCCTCCCGGTCCCGGTGCAGCGCGTAGAGGGCGAAGAGGGTACCCAGCGCGGCCACCGGTTCCCCGAAAAGGGTACGCGTGTAGGGGAGCGCGAGGGTGGCCGTGCCGTAGATGAGGGCCAGGGCCACACCCGTAGTCCGGCGATATCCCAGCCGGAGGAGATAAAGGTAGAGGATGACCGCGGTCAGGGCGGTGAGCAGGGGGTTCGTCAACAACGCCGCGAGGAGGAGGCCCAGCTCACGGTGGGGTAATGCGAGGCGGACGAGGAGGGCCGGGAGGAGCGCGGAGCCAAAACCCGTTTTGGAATAGACGTGTCCTCCGAGGCCGAACGCGCCCTGGACCTCCCGCGCGGCGCGCACCCACTGGC
>WGAA01000118.1 GCA_015489285.1 Anaerolineae bacterium
CATGAGTGCGGCGGTGGCGCTGGCCCTGGTGGGCTATGTGGTGGGCACGCCCCTGGGCGCGGTGGCGGCGAAAGCGTTGTTCAACGCGCTGGGCGGCGTGGTCGGTCTGGGGCCGATCCCGGTGCCCCTGGACGGCCGCGGCATGGCCCTGTTACTGCCGGGCATGGTGGTCATGGCCGCGTTGGGGGCCTATCTCCCCGCACGACGCGCGGCCCGTCTGCCCGTGGTCGAGGTCCTGCGGGAGGAATAAGGGGATGACCGGTCCTTACCTCTGCGTGACCGTCGGCGTGGGCCTTATGCTCAAGGTGCCCGCGCCGACGGCATCTTTCCCCTCCGCCGTGAGGACACGCGGGTAGTTGGGCGGGTGTGCTTCGTACATGCCAACACGCAGGCGGTAGTCCCCAGGGAGGACATTTTCCAGGGGAATACCACAACTGACGGTGACCGTGCTCTTCGGTTCCACCTGAAGGGGTGGATCACACTGGGCTCGTGGCCTCATGTCCCCTTCTTTGGGCACAAGATGGACGAACATTTTCAGCGCCTCGTTCGGACGCGTGCGAGAGCGCCAGCGGGTGTGAATCACCAGCGTCCCCCCGATGGTGGGCGTAACCGGTTGGACCTGAATGGCCTCTAAAACCATCCCGTTGCGGAAGGTCACGTTGAGGGTACGCCACGCGCGCGATGCCGGCCGGGCAAAGAGGTAGAGATGCCACCCGTGCACTTGTTTCTCCCGCACGGGGTGAAACCACTTTGTTAAAAAACGCAGGGCCAGGTGCGCGTCGTCCCATGCCGGGTTGGGCTGTTCCGGAAGAAGGATCCACGTGACTCCCGCGGCTACGAGTTCTTCGACCGCCCTTTCGCTTCCTTCGGCATCATGTGCGGTCGGGGGAATGACGACGTGGGGGATAGGGCCCCGGTAGTAATACCACAGGGTAGGATCCGGGTAATCCTGGACGATGCGCACACGTTCGGGCGGTTGTCCGGCACTCCATCGCCTCAGGGTTGTCACCAGGTCACGCCATCCGGCGATCTTGTCGAACTCGGGGTCGTAGAAATAGCGCCCCAAGGCTCGACCCGTCCCCAGGAGAAGGAGGAACGTCAGAATCGCGGCCATGGCGATGCTCCCCCATCGAGCAGGTGTCCAAGACCCGGTCCGGCCCGGACGTCTCAGTACCTGCGCGGCCACCACACCTCCTAGCGCGTAGAAGGGAGGCGCTCCCAGGACGAGATAGCGTTCGTTGAACAGTGGACGCCCCCGGGCAGCGTACCAGGAGAGAAGGAGGGGAAGGAACAGGTACAAACCAAGAAGGTAAAGGGCCCACCGAGTGGACTTGCCGCCGCGCCAGAGGATCCAGAGGCCCCCCACGACGATGAGGCCGCCGACGACCGCGAACACCCGGCGTTCCCCCCAGGGAGCGGATTCCCCTACGGCCAGAGCACTGAAGGATCGCCACGCCATTTCCTGCCAGGATGGGGATTCCCCCGTCCCCCGGTACGCGCGCATGACCGGCCAGGCCACCCATATCCAGGGCGCGTACAAGAGCCCCACTACCCCTTGTACCCTCAACCAGCGCCACGCCCGGCGGAATCCCCTTCCTTCGCTGTAGGCCAACACGAGAACGAAGGCAGCTTGAGCAAGGACCACGAAGATCGCGTAATAGTGCATGTGAAGCCCAAGCCAGGTGATTAGCACGTACGCGATCTCCACCGAGCGCGATGGGGTACGAATCCACCGGAGCAACAGTTGGGTGCTGAGGAGGGTGAGCATCAGGGCGCAGCTGTACATGCGCGCGTCTTGACTGTGCCATAGGGCGTAAGGGCTCAATGCCATCAACCCCGCGGCCGGGAGCGCCGCTTCCCGTAAGCGCATCCCTCTCATCAGGGCGTAGAGGAGCACCACGGCCAGGGTTCCACACCATATGCTTGGAAAGCGTAGGGATAGCACCGAGTCCCCGGCGACTTCCATCCATGCCTTGAGCAGCACGTAACTGCCCACCGGGTGGGGTTCCCCTAAACGCAGGGTAGCGCGAATTATTTCGGGTAGCGAAGTTCGGCTGAAGAAATAACTGAAGGCCTCATCCCCGCGCAGTTCCTGAACCGTTACCCGGTGCAGCCGCAACGCGAATGCTGTCCACGTGATGATGATAAAGGGAAGCCGAGTTCGTACCGGGGCTTTCACTTTTCCTTACCTCGTCGGACCAGCAATACAAAGCCCGTCGCAAGGGTGATCCCGAGGGTGCCGAGGCTGATGACAAGCCCGTAGCGGACGCTGTCCGGCCGGTAGTGCAGGTCGATGATCCAGGCGCCTGGGGGCACGGGAACGCCCAAAAGGGTCAGGTCCGCACGGACAACCTTCACCGGCCGGGGGTTCTCGTCCGTCTCCCCCCTTATTGTGCCTTGCCAGCCCGGCATCCAGTTTTCGCTCACAACGACCATGCCTCCCGCTGCCGAGCGCACATGTACGGTCAGGTGTCCCGGCGCCATGGGGACGACCCAAACCCCCGCGTCTCCCGGCTGCCGGAGAGAATCTTCCCCGGCGGAGGGGACGGCGTCCCCTGCTTCCGGAGGGATGAGCGCGGTCTCGCGAATGTCGAAGGCAAAGTCCGCGAGCAGATGCCAGGCCTCATCGTCGTTCACGTGTCGTACCTTAGGGCACAGCCAGGCGCGCGGGTGCCGATCCTTCAGGCGAAAGAGGTACACGCGTTTCCCATCCCCGCGAGCGAATGTTCCCAGCATGTGCGCGGGCAAGAACAGCTCCTTTCGCCACGTGAGCACGTGCTCGACTGCCAGTAACTCCCAAGCCCGGGCCAGGGGAAATGCATCGAACAGCCGCGCGTAACGGGCAAGGTGTAAGGGGCTACTCCCCCATGTGTCCTCCACTCTGACGACCATGCCATAATCGGGATACACCTGGTACTCGTTGTATACCCGGCCCGGCACCTTCGCGACGGCCCGGCGCACAGCTTTCACCGCAGGAGGGGTGAGGGAGAGGGACCAGGCAGAGCCCGGCACGCGGTTGCGCGGCGCGTTGACCAGGAAGAGGTCGAAGATGAGGAGGAGAAGAAGCAACCGCACGCGTGACCGGCGTGTTCTCACCTGCCACACGAACGCGGTCATTGCCGCCAAGATGAGGGTGCGTGCTGCCAGCATCGCGTATGTGCCCCGGGTGATATCTTTGACGCGCCCGGGAAGTACCCATCCCAGGGTGAAGCCCCCCACCCCCACGATAATCAGAGCCAGGAAGGCGGCGGCCCAACGACGCCGGGTCTCCTCTCGGGCGCGCACGAACAGAGGGACCCCGTACCCGGCCAGCACGCTCAAGGCCAGGGCAACCCCGTAGGCGGCCCGTTCCGGTCCCCGGAATAGCCCCCACCCCGGCGCCCAACGGAAGAGCAGGGGGAAGAAGGGAGTATGGGATCCGTAAGCGATGAGCAGGTACACTCCCCCCACGGCAGCAAAGAACCCGACCCCGGCGCGAAGGGAGAGTTCGTGACTTGAGGCAGGGCGGACGTCGTCTTGGAGGGAAGCCCCCTTCCGTATCCCTTCCCATAGGGCCAGGGCAACCAACGGCAATGTGGCAATGCCCACGTACAGGGGGGAGTAAAGGGTGAGCACATCCGGCAGGATCAGCTGCCACGTGTCGATGAGGGGCAGCCCCGAGCCGGTGTCGCTCAGGGAAAGGTGGGCTCGTACGCTTAGTCGAGTGTATTCCAGGCTGGGCAACCATTGGGCGGCCGTGATCCCTAAAACCCCCATTCCCATGCCTATAGCAGCGAGGAAATACCTTGTCCGGCTCTCCGCTCTCCACCCGAGGAACCCTATCCATGCGGCCGTTATGTAGGCCAGGAAGAGAAATGTTTGGGGGTGCCCGGCCAAAAAGGCTAAGGATAGAGCTACCCCGGCAGCCCCCCACCCCCACCGGGCGGATGAGATGTAGGCCCGGTAGATCCCCCAGAGGACCCAGGGCAGCCACACCGCAGTGCGGAGGATGGCCAGTTGGAGGGGAGGATAGCCGGTGAGAAAGCCGGAAAAGGCGAACACGATACTGCTTACCCAGGCTGCAGGTGTGGAGCGCACCAGCGCGCGTGTGAGAAGGTAGGCGCCTACTCCTGCCAGAGCCAGGTGTATTACCGCTTCGATCTGGAGGGTGTAAGCGCGCGCTCCCACACCTTGCCAGGCGGAGGTGAGCAAAGCGAGTATTGCTTGGGGAGGATAAAACACGGCTGCCTGTACATCGGCGAGGAAGGGGTGGCCCGAGAAGGTATACGGGTTCCACACGGGTAAGCGCTTGGCCCGCAATTCTCGGACGAGGTGGAGCGCGAAGGGAACGAAATGCTCGGTAAAATCCCCATCGGGGAACCTTACAAATCCCAACAGGTGGGGGGCGTAGAACATCATGCTAAGCAGGAGAAACCCCGGCACTACGTACCGAAGCGAGCGGGGAAATGGGTCGCCTTCGCGCTTCATGCTGGTCTGTGCTCTCCGTGTGAGCAAAGTTTAGGAACTTGAGCTACCCCCGATGATATCCGGGCCGGACGAGGGCACGGTTCAAGGGCCGAGAGGATTTTATACCGGCATCCCACACAGGTGCAAGCGGCGGGAACTGAGCGCGGAAGGACCACTCCAGGCTCGTGGCGGTGCGGGAAAAAGTAGATCGCGGCTCCCCTCGGTCCATATTGAAGGGACTGAAGACCGCTGCACAATTTTTCAGTATTCCCTGCGAATCGTGGGGTTCCGCGACTTCTTGTGGCAACCCCGGGCCGACTTCGCTCGCCGGACTTTCAGTATTCCCTGCGAATCTTTGGGTTCCGCGACCTACACCAGATCCTAATTACCCGGTTAAAGATCCTGTAAGTCTTTCAGTATTCCCTGCGAATCGTGGGGTTCCGCGAC
>WGAA01000119.1 GCA_015489285.1 Anaerolineae bacterium
GATGAAAACGCTGCAATCCCATCCGGGGGTGGAGGAGGTCCGTTGGGAACCGGAGACGAGGCGCCTCGTCCTCACCTATGACCCTCACGTGCTCAACTTTCACACGCTCGAGGGGATGATCGAGGATCTGGGATTGGTGCTTCAGCGACGGCATCGCTACTGCGTCGTTCACGTGGATCCGGCCCGTTGCCGGGAGTGCTCGGAAGTCCTGGAGCGCACGTTGGCCCGGCTGCCCGGCGTCGTGGCCGTGGAGGCCAACGTGCCGGGAGGCACGGTCACGGTGGAGTACGAGCCCGAATCCCCGTTGTCGCCCGCGGAGATCGAACAAACGGTGCGCGGTTTGGGGGTTCGGGTGATTAGCGGCGTGGTCGAGGCCCGCAAGCGGGCCGGCGCGCTTTTCCGCCTCTGGGCCGCGAACCACGAGCTCGTCCTGGCGACGATCTCCCTCCTGTTCCTCGTGGCCGGGTTGATTGTAGAGCACGCGACGACCTTGCCCCGGGGGGCCGCGGTGGCCCTTTACGCGATTTCCATCGTTGCCGGTGGCTACGAGGGGGCCCTATCGGCCATCCCCATGTTACGGCGAGGGGTGCTGGACATCGATTTCCTCATGATCGTCTCGGCCCTGGGCGCCGCGTACATCGGCCACTGGGCCGAGGGCGCCACATTGCTCTTCCTCTTCTCCTTGAGCGGCGCGCTGGAGACGTTCGCCATGGACCGGACGCGCCACGCCATCGAGAAGCTCATGGAACTGCGTCCCAAGGAGGCCACCGTCCGCCGGGACGGGCAGGAGGTGCGGGTTCCGGTAGAGGCGTTGCGCGTGGGTGAGGAAGTCATCGTGCGGCCGGGGGAAGCCATCCCCATCGACGGGGTCGTCGTGGAGGGGATCTCCGCGGTGGACCAGTCCCCCATTACAGGGGAATCGGTGCCGGTGACGAAGCGGCCGGGGGATCCCGTCTTCGCGGGCACGATCAACGCGGAGGGGAGTCTGGTCATCCGGGTGACGAAGCGGGCCGAGGACTCCACGTTGGCGAAGATCATCCAGCTGGTGGAGGAGGCCCAGAGTGAACGGGCCCCCATGCAGCGGCTCATCGACACGTACAGTCAACCTTACGCCACGGCCGTCGTGCTGGGCGTCCTGGCGTACATCGGGCTGGGGACGTGGGTGTGGCGTTGGCCCTTCCATGAGGTCTTCTACCGGGCGATGACGTTGCTCGTGGTCGCATCGCCCTGTGCTCTGGTGATTTCCACCCCCGCGTCCATCCTTTCCGCCATTGCTGCGGGAGCCCGCAACGGGGTCCTGTTCAAAGGAGGGGCGCATCTGGAGAACATGGCCCGTATTCGCGTCGTGGCCTTCGACAAGACGGGGACGCTGACGTACGGGAAGCCCCAGGTCGTCCGGGTGGTGCCGGCCCCGGGGTTCTCCGAGGAGGATGTCCTTTACATTGCCGCATCCGTGGAACGGCGTTCGGAGCATCCGCTGGCCCAGGCCATCGTGGAATATGCCCGTCAGCGGGGTGTCGACCTGGACGAGCCCGAGGGATTCCGGGCGCTGGTGGGGAAGGGCGTCCGTGCCGAGCTCAACGGCCAGCACATCTTCATCGGAAACGACCGGCTGATGGAGGAGATGGGGCGGGAGGTGCCGCCCGACCTGGAGGCGCTGGCCCGTGAGCTGCGCGACGAGGGCATGACCGTCGTTTGGGTGAGCAATGACCGGGTCGTCGGGCTCATCGCCATCGCCGACGTGGTCCGACCCCAGGCCGCGGAAACGGTGCGCCGTCTGAAATCCCTGGGGGTGCAGCGGATCGTCATGCTCACGGGGGACCACCGAAAGGTGGCCGAGGCCATTGCCCGTCAGGCGGGGGTGGACGAGGTCTATGCGGAGTTGTTGCCCGAGGACAAGGTGAAGATCGTGCGGCAGCTGGAGGCGGAGGCGCCTACGGCCATGGTGGGGGATGGGATCAACGATGCGCCGGCCATGGCTCTGGCCACCGTCGGGGTGGCCATGGGAGCCGCGGGCACGGATGTGGCCCTGGAGACCGCGGATGTGGTGCTCATGTCCGACGATCTGAGCAAGTTGCCCTTTGCCCTGGACCTGAGCCGGCGGGCCCGGCGCATCGTGTACCAGAACCTGGCCTTCAGCGTGGGGGTCATGGTGATTCTGGTGCTGTCCACCCTGAGTGTGGGGATCCCCTTGCCCCTGGGTGTCGTCGGACACGAGGGGAGCACGCTGGTCGTGGTGCTCAACGGATTACGCCTTCTGGGGTTGCGAGCGGAGGGGTAACCTGTAGGGTCCCGGCGCCCCATCAGGGCCCGGGACCCTGGGAGTTCACCGGGGGTGTCCTGCCAGCCCCAGGTCCTCGGCGATGGATTTCATGGCATCGAGGACGATGCCCACGTGTTCCCACAGGTCGATGCCCAGCTCCCGGGCGCCCAGTTCGATATCGGCTCGGTTCACCCCGGCCGCGAAGGACTTGTCCTTCCACTTCTTCTTCACGCTTTTGACCTTCACGTCACGGATATCCTTGCTGGGACGGACGAGGGCGACCGCGGTGATGAGGCCGGTGAGTTCGTCCACCGCGAAGAGGGTCTTTGCGAGCAGGGTGGTCCGAGGGACGCCCATGTGGGGGGCGTGGCCGGCCACCGCGTCGATGAGCTCCTCGGGCCATCCCCATTCGCGGAAGAGGCGCAGGGCGGTTCGGGGGTGGCCGTGCTCCTCGTCGGACATATCGGGGTAGCGTTCGTAATCCAGGTCGTGGACGAGGCCGGTGATTCCCCACAGTTCCTCGTCCTCACCGAAGCGCCGTGCGTACGCGCGCATGGCCGCTTCCACAGCCAGGGCGTGTTTGCGTAGGTTCGGGGATTGGATCCACTCTTGCACAAGTTGCCACGCTTCTTCACGGGTAGGCAGTGCCATGACATCCCTCCGGGGTTGAGATATGGGTCAGCGTTTCCGGGGGTATGATAGCGCATAGCGGGGTTTGTGAAAAGAAACCGCGGGACCGTGCGAATTTCGGCGGTTTTCATGGGGACGTGGAAAGCCCCGGGCCGAAGGCCGCGATCCCTTGCTTTCCCCGGGGAGATCGGCTACAATGGGGCGCACGTATAGTATGTGAAGATGTGAAGGCACATTGAAGGAGGGTGAGGGTTTATGTTCTACGGGTACGGCTTGTATCTCCTCTTTGCTCTGCCCGCGTTGCTGTTGGGCCTGTACGCCCAGTACAAAGTACAACGGGCCTTTGCCCGCTGGTCCCGGGTGCCCACATGGCGTCGCATTACCGGGGCTCAGGCCGCGCGGCGCATTCTCGACGCCTTTGGCCTCTACGACGTCCGCGTGGAAGAGGTGAGTGGGTTCCTTTCCGACCATTACGACCCCATTCATCGGGTGTTGCGCCTTTCGCCCCAGGTCTACCGCACGCCGAGCATTGCGGCCGTTGGGGTAGCTGCCCACGAGGCCGGTCACGCGTTGCAACATGCCCAGGGGTACTGGCCGCTCCAATTGCGCTCGGCCGCGGTGCCCAGTGTTCAGATCGGATCCTGGCTGGGACCCATCATTTTCATGGTGGGGCTTCTCTTTCACGCCATCAACATCGCCTGGTTGGGCGTCATCCTCTTCTCCGCCGTCGTCCTTTTCGCCATCATCACCTTGCCCGTGGAACTCGACGCCAGCAGTCGGGCCAAACGCCTCCTCGTCAGAGAGGGGATCCTGGAGCCCGACGAGATGAAGGGCGTCAACGAGGTCCTGAACGCCGCGGCCCTCACATACGTGGCTGCCGCGATTCAGGCCATCAGCACCCTACTTTACTATGTCTTCATCCTGACGAGCGTATCCCGTTCACGGGATTGAGGCGCGCGTCCGGGGAACGCCGGGTGAATTTCGCACCCCGCCCAGAGCTAAACCTCTGGGCTACGTCAGGGCAAAGCCCCCTGGAAGGGGGGCTCCATAAGACGCCCCTAACCTAGGCCGCTTCCAGCGGCCTTCGCTTCGATGTAGCACGGGGTCTTTAGGATACTGTTGGTAAACGTTTTGCACGGCGAGATTCGCACGGCGCTGAACCGCCGTGCTCATTAAAGCGAAGCCCTCCGGGCTTGCTTGCGTGAGGCCGCAGGCCTTCGCTATGATGAGCCGGGCGGTTTAGCGCCCGGCGCTAC
>WGAA01000120.1 GCA_015489285.1 Anaerolineae bacterium
CGGAAGGTAATCTCATCGTTCAGGCGGGCGCTGCGCCCCACGAGGACGGTGTAGCCCTCGGGCGTGGTAAAGGTCAGGGGCCGAGCCGGTGGAGGGGGAACCCGTTTCTTCCGCGGTTTGACGAATCCCCCGCGGATCAGGGCCTCTTCCACCTCCCCGATTTCCGACGCGTCCCGGGCCAGTTCCAGGTCCGTTTCCAGTTGTTCCAGGAAGGCCCACTGGGACCGCGCGTCCTCCAGGCGGGAGGGCACCTCCTTCAAGGCCCGCCGGGCTTTCTGGTAGCGTCGGTAATAGCGTTGCGCGTTTTCCACCGCGCTCAGGTGCGGATCCAGGGGGACGGTCAGGGGACCGGTGTCCGTTTCCAGGGTGATCTCCTCCGCGCCCGGGGGGACCTGGGAGGCGTAGGTCAGGAGCCAGTCGGCCATGCGCTTCCACTGCTCCGCGTGTTGCGCCTCCTCCCATTCCCGCTCCAGGGCGTCGATGCGCGCCTGAACGCGCTTTTTCGCCTCGCGGAGCAGGGTCCGCACCCGCTCCCTCTGACCCGCGTAGGGGTCGGCCTGGCCCTCGCTCTCCAACCACAGTTCGATGCCCCGGCTCAGGGAGTCCACCCGTTCGGGGGTCCCCAGATGGGTGAGGGGATAAGGGGCGAAGGCGAGGACCCGTTCCCCCGCGCGCACGATGGTCGGTTCCCAGTCGGAGGTGGCCAGCATGTGGAGGAAATGGGCCAGGACCCGGTGAAGGCGTTCCTCCCCCTGGGGCGGGAGATCGTCGACCAGGGCGAAGGGGTCGCCCAGGGCCCTGTGAGTGATCTCCCGGGCCAGGAGAGGGCTCACCCCCGCGATGCGGTTGACCAGAACCCGCCACACGGGCTGGAAGGATTTGGCCTCGGCCAACCATTGTCGCAGGGCCTTGGCCGTGACCTGAAGGGGCGGGGTCTTTTCCTGGGGTGGTGGGGGCACATACGGATCCCCGGGGCGGGTCGTGCGGACCGGGTTTCGGTCCGGGCCGACGACTTTGACCGCCTGGAGGATGCGCCGTCCGTCGTCCAGGAGGAGCAGGTTTGCCCGTCGGCCCATGAGCTCCGCGACGAGGTGGGAGGGGCCCACCTCCGGATGGTCGAAGGTAAGGTGGAGGACCCGTTCGAAGGGGATGTGTCGCACTTCGTCCAGCCGCGCGCCCCGGACCCATTTGCGCAGGAGGAGGAGAAGCGGGGTCGGCGTCATGAGCCCACGGCGGGGTTTCTTGCTCACCCGGTGGACGCGCGCCCATTGGGGGTGGGCGGAAAGGATGATGTGATGGCGGGTGCGCTGCGCGTAGACTTCCAGCGCGAAGGTGTACTCGTCCACCTGAACGACCTCCTGGACGCGGCCGCCCAGGCAGGTCGCCCGTAGCTCGTCGGCCATGGCCGCGGTCGCCCACGCGTCGAAGGAGAATATCGGTTTCGTCGCTGCCGTCCCCTTACTCATCCCAGTCCATTTCCAGAAGGTATTTGAGCTGAAGGCCCGTGGTTGTAGGGTACACGCGCAGGCGCTTTAGCTCAAAAAGGTGGTCACTGTCCTGGATGACTCCCTGGCGGGTGGTGAGGCCGGCCCAGTAATGGGCGGATTTGTACACCTGGATGACGCGTTCGTTGTAGCGTCCGGAGGGATAGGCGATGTAGCGGGCGGGTTCCCCCAGTTCCACCTGGAAGACTTCTGTGGATCCCAGCGCTTGCCACACCAGCTGGTCCATATCCGCCTGAGAGAGGTCGATGTGGGTCCGACCGTGCGCGCCGAAGCGCATCCCCGCGGCGCGCATCTCCCGCACCATATCCCACGTGAGGTATTCCGGCCGGCTTTGGTTCACCACGTCGGTGATGATGAAGAAGGTGCCGGTCATGCCGTACGCCTTCAGGAGGGGAAAGGCGTGGGTGTAGTTGTCCCGATACCCGTCATCGAAGGTGAGGATGACCGGTTTGGGAGGGAGGGGGCGGCCCCGGGTCAGGTAGAGGAGGAGGTCATCCAGGGTGATGACCGCGTATCCCTCGTCGCGCAACATGCGCAGGTGGTCCTCGAAGAGCTCGGGCGGGAGGGTGA
>WGAA01000121.1:0-7500 GCA_015489285.1 Anaerolineae bacterium
GGTGGAGCTGTTGACCCGCACGGCCCAGGCCGTCCAGGGCACCCGTGCCCTCTCCTCCCCCGATGAGCCGCAAGTCCGGGTACGTCCCGCGGCCTCTCCCGTGGGCACACAGGTCATTGTGCGCCGCTTGTTCGCTCGCCTGCCTGCTCGCCGGAAATTCCTCAAATCCCCCCTGCGGGAAGGGGAACTGGTCCACCAAACCGTCGTGCGCTACGCGCTCGCCTTCCCCGAAGTCGCCTTCCGCCTGACGGTGAACAAACGTCAGGTCCTGAATCTCCCCCCGGCCCCCGCGCCGCAACGCATCGGTCAAGTGCTTGGCCGGGATGTGGCTGACCACCTGGTGGAGATCCACTGGGAAGCGGGGGATTTGCGGGTGCACGGTTGGATTTCTTCCCCGCACGTGAGCAAACCGAACCGGCAGGCCCAATTCTTCACGGTCAACCGCCGACCCATCCGTTCCGGCCTGTTAGCCGTCATCCTGGAACGCCCTTATGCCGGGCGCATTCCCGCCGGACGGAAGCCGGTAGCCGTGGTGGACATTCGCATAGATCCCCGCTTCGTGGACGTGAACGTTCATCCCCGTAAGGCCGAAGTCCGCTTTGCCCAGGAACGTTCGGTGTACTGGGCATTGGGCCGGGCCGTGGAACAGGCCCTGGAATCCTTCCCCCGGCAAGAGGGAGAAGGGGTGCCCTCCCTCTTCGTGGCCTTTCAGGAAGGAGAATCCGGGGTGGCCGAAGCGCCCACCCCTTACACGGCCCACGCCCCGCGTGCGCTGGCCCAATTGCACAACACGTACATCCTGGCCCAGGATGAGTACGGCCTCATCCTCGTGGACCAGCACGCGGCTCACGAACAAATCCTCTTCGAACACGTGCTGGCCCACGCCTCCACACCGCGGGAATTGCAACCACCCCTGGTCTTACACCTCACCCCGCGCGACGCGGACGCGCTCGGCGACCTTCTCCCCGCGTTGCGCGACATCGGGGTCTGGGTGGAACCCTTTGGTGCCCACGCCTTCCTCGTGCGCGCCCTCCCCGCACCCCTGGCCGAAGCCGAGGGGCAAAGGCGGGCGGAGGACGTTCAGGCCCTTATCGATGCCCTCTTGGAGGAAGCCCACATCTACGCGCGGCTTGCCCCCGACGCCCTGCGGGAACGTCTGGCCGCCAAGGTGGCGTGTGTGAGCGCGATCAAGGCCGGCGACATCCTGGACCCGGAGGAACAGCAGAGGCTCATCGACGCCCTCTGGCAGACGTGGTCCCCGGCGACCTGTCCTCACGGCCGTCCCGCGTTCATCAGCATCACCCTGGAAGAAGTGGAACGGCGCTTCCAGCGTCGCTAATGTCCCTACCCAATCTGCAGGACGGCCGAGCCCTTGAGTTCGCTGTGCTTGAGCCGCCGGAGTGCCTCGTTGGCCTCCTCCAGGGGGAAGACCTCCACGTCCGTGCGAATTGGGATCTCCCCGGCAAGCTGGAGTAACTCCCGTGCGTCCTCTCGGGTTGCGTTGGCCGTGCTGCGGACCGTGTGCTCCCAGTAGAGCAGGTCATACGGAAGCTCGGGGATGGGGGTCATGTAAATGCCGCCGATGGAGATGGTCCCCCCTCGTTCCAGGACGCGCAGGGCCTCCTTGACGATCCACCCGGCGGGCGCGTAGATGACCGCGGCATCGATCTTGTGGGGTGGTGTATCCTGGGCCTCCCCAACCCACGCGGCCCCGAGCTCACGCGCGTGTTGCTTGTGCTCCTCACTGCGGGTGAACACGTACACCTCCGCCCCCCAGTAACGGGCGATTTGAATGACGATGTGGGCCGACGCGCCGAACCCGTAGATGCCCAAGCGCTGACCGGGCTGGAGCTCGCTGAGCTTTAACGTGCGGTAGCCGACAATCCCGGCGCACAAGAGGGGGGCGGCGTGCGCATCGTCCACATTGGAGGGCATGTGAAAGGTGAAATCCGCGGCCGAAACCATGTACTCGGCAAAACCGCCATCCACGTCCCAGCCGGTGAACAGGGGGTTCAGACACAGGTTTTCCTTGCCTTGACGGCAAAAACGGCACTCCCCGCACATCTTGTAGACCCAGGGAACCCCTACCCGGTCCCCCACGCGGAATTGGGTCACCTGGGGCCCGACGGCCTCCACCGTCCCCACGATCTGGTGTCCGACGATGACGGGGCGTTTGTGCAGGGGCAGATCTCCCTCCACGATGTGGAGATCGGTGTGGCATACCCCACAGGTGTGGACTTTGATGAGCACCTCACCCGGCCCGGGGGTGGGCTTGGGGACCTCCTCCAGGCGTAAAGGGCGTTCCTCTATGGGAGCCTGATCGTAGAGGACCATCGCCTTCATGGCTCACCTCCCTTCCATCTCCGTTCGGGAGAGTGTCAAAGCTTTTTCCAGTATAACTCCGGGAAAGGGGAGACACAATGACCGTTGTCAACCGGGAGCCTGTCCCAATGGGAGAATGTTCCCGATGACCTATGTCATTGGACAAGGAAGAACATCGGGCATATAATAAGCCCGGCGTGGTGAGGAAGCTGCGCCTATCCGGGTTGTTTAACCTTCGAAGGAGAGGGTCATCATGAACGAGAAAGAGCATGTCAACGAGTTGAACCCCTTTACCATCGCCCAACGGCAGTTCGACGAGGCTGCCGAAATCCTCGGACTCGACGAAGCCACCCGTGAGTTCCTCCGCTGGCCCATGCGAGAATTCCACTTCCAGATCCCCGTTCGCATGGACGACGGCAGTGTTCGCATCTTCAGGGGATTCCGGGTCCAGTACAACGACGCGCGCGGTCCGGCCAAGGGCGGCATTCGCTTCCACCCCAACGAAACCATCGACACGGTCCGGGCCCTGGCCGCGTGGATGACGTGGAAGACCGCGGTCATGGACCTCCCCTTGGGTGGCGGCAAAGGTGGCGTCATCTGCAACCCCAAGGAGCTCTCTGAACGGGAGCTGGAGCGACTCAGCCGCGGGTACATCCGCCGGGTGGCGCGCTTCATCGGGGCGAACATCGACGTCCCGGCTCCTGACGTGTACACCAACCCGCAAATCATGGCCTGGATGATGGACGAATACGACACCATCATGGGCCGTCAGGAGCCCGGGGTGATCACGGGCAAGCCCGTCGAGTTGGGCGGTTCCAAGGGGCGCATCGACGCGACAGCTCGTGGCGGTATCTACACGGTCCGTGAGGCCGCGAAGGTCCTTGGTCTGGACTTGAAAGGACAGCCCGCGGCCATCCAGGGGTACGGGAATGCCGGCTCCTTCGCCCACAAACTGGCCGTCGAGCTGTTGGGCATGAAGGTCGTAGCCGTGTCCGACTCCAAGGGCGGGATCTACGATCCGGACGGCCTGGATTACGAGCAGGTGCTGGAGCACAAACACCGCACGGGTTCGGTCGTCGGGTTCCCCGACACCACACCCATCACCAACGAGGAGCTGCTGGAGCTTCCGGTGCTGGTTCTCTTCCCCTCGGCCCTGGAGAACGTGATCACGGAGGAGAACGCGGGACGCATCAAGGCGAAGATCATCGCCGAATTGGCCAACGGCCCCACGACCCCCGAGGCGGATCGCATTCTCCACGAGCGGGGCATCTTCGTCATTCCCGACTTCCTGTGCAACGCGGGCGGCGTCACCGTCTCCTACTTCGAGCAGGTTCAGGACGCGATGAACTACTACTGGAGTGCCGAAGAGGTGTATCGCCGCCTGGACGAGAAGATGACCAAGGCCTTCCACGACGTATACGAACGGGCCAAGGAGACGGGCCTCCACAACCGGCTGGCCGCGTACCTGGTGGCCGTGGAGCGGGTCGCCAAAGCGGCCAAGCTGCGTGGATGGGTGTAATGGGCCATTGCCCGTCGGCAAACCTTGTGAAAGCGAGCGCCGGGAGAGGATCCCGGCGCTCTTTTTGTTGGGCGTGAGCTCGCCCCGGGTCGGCAGCCCCAGGCCCCACCGCTGCCCACATGATCTGCATCATAGACCCTTCTATTCCTCGGTGCTATCCTGGAGACGACTTCTCGGGTTTAGCGTGATTTGCTTTATAATCGAAAAAGGACTGCATTTATGCGACAACGCATCCTCATCCCCCTAGATGGGTCTAAACTTGCCGAGGAAGCAATAAAATTTTTGCAGTTCTTTTTCGCGCCCGAAAAGTGTGAAGTTTATTTGTTAACGGTTTTGTTCGATATTTCTCAGGTAGAGAACATTGTACAATTTTCCGTCCTGAGCCCGGAATTGCAGGAAGCAGCGAAAGCCGCTCAGAGACAGCAGGAGCAGTTGACCCGGGCGTACCTGGACATGATCGCCTGGGGCCTGGAGGATGTGGGCTACCGGGTTCAAACCCATATCGCGTTTGGGCAGCCGGAAGTAAGCATCGTTCACATCGCGCTGGCCCTGGATGTGGACCTCTTGTTGATGACGAGCCACGGCCAGGGGCGGAATGTGCAGTGGCGCTACGGCAGTGTGGCCCGACGGGTCATCGATGCGTGCGCGTGCCCGACGCTCATCGTGCCGGTAAGGGAGAAGTTGCTGAAAGGAGAACCACCTTCCAAGGAGAAGGTTATGCTACAGGATCTTACATAGGCAATTCCCGAAGCGATCACCCGCTTCGGTGATGCTTTTGGAATTGCGGCCGGGTACACTGTTGATAGAGGGGGTAAAACCCCTACCCTGACAACCGACGCCGCGCTTAGAGAGGGCATGAGCAGACGCTCATGCCCTCTCGTTTTAACCCACCAATTTCTCGTCCCAATCGCTGAGGACTTTGAGGGTCGTCATCATTCCCTTGGGCAGTGTGGCCACGTACTGAATGGCGACCTTTGCCTGGCGCCCATCTTCCAGCGTCAGGTACAGAACCTGGTTCTTGTACAGGGCTAAATGGCTCTTAGGAACATCGGTAAAGGAAAGGGTGACACGGTCTCGAGGCTTGCCGTCGGGGGTGTGTAGCCAGGTGGTTATCTCCGCTTCCCCCTCGGCCAGAGGTTTTTTCAAGCTCTTGGGATTCCACAGCGTTCCGCGCATGTGTTGGCCTCCTTCATATACGAGGGATAAACCCGAATCGGAAGTGCCCGGGGCCCGATGGCCAAGAGGCCCAAGGGCTTCCCCATTGTATGTCCTTCCCCGACCTTTGGCAAATAAACGCGTTAAAATGTGATGAGCCCGGAGGCACGACGACGGGAGGGCCCGGGTGGCCTCTTTGCTCCCTTACGGATAGAATAGGGGGAAGCCGTTCATCGCGGAAAGAGGGAGGAGACGAGTCATGCCTTTGGTGACACGCTGGTTCGTTCGTTTGTCCTTTTTGTACCTGGTCGCTGCGTTGATCGTGGGCATTGGGCTGGCGGCCCGTCATGTGGGGTGGACGGCCTCCTGGGTCGCGCGCCTGTCGCCCACGTACTTCCACTTCTTCATGCTGGGCTGGGTCACCCAGCTCATCTTCGGGGTCGCCCATTGGATGTTTCCCAATTACGCTCCCGACGCGCCTCGCGGCCGGGAGGGACTGGTGTGGGGCGCGCTGGTCGGGGTGAACGGGGGGTTGATCTTGCGGGCCCTTGCCGAACCCCTGGTGGGAAGGGCCGCGGTGTGGGGATGGGTTCTGGTTCTTTCGGCCCTCCTCCAGTGGTTTGGTGTCGTTGCCTTTGTCTGGAACACCTGGCCCCGAGTGCGGCCGCGTCGCTAGGAGGGGAATATGCCCAAACTCACGGTGTGGTACGTCAAGGCGTCGTTGGCATATCTGGTTCTGGGAGCGACTTTTGGCGCGCTTATCCTCTCCCATAAGGGTGTTCCCTGGGCTCCGTGGACGTGGCGGTTGTTTTCTTCCCACATGGACGTGACGTTGTTGGGGTGGGTGACGTTGCTCATCATGGGCATCGCCTACTGGATTCTGCCCCGATTCGGGGTTCGACGGGGGCGGGAACGCTGGGCCTGGGCCGCGTTTCTCCTCATGAACGGGGGGCTGGTGTTGGCGATCGCGGCCCCGTGGCTACCTCATACCCGGGTTCTCTTCCTGCTGGCCCGTCTGGGAGAGGCGGCTTCGGTTGGGGCGTTCGTTTTTCACGCCTGGCCCCGGGTGAAGCCCTTGATGGTAAGCACGGACACGTCCTCGCTTTCCGGGGGGCAGAGAAAGATGGGACGAAATCGATGAAAAAAAGCGCCTTCGGTGAAACCATTCTACCCCTTCCTGCGTAGAAGAGTAGTGCGAACGACAGTTCAGAAGGGCAAAGGACCTTCACAGGTAATATCTCACCGAATGGACGTGGTGCAACCCGGGAGTTGCGCCAACCCCCGTCCGAGATTTGGCACATTCGTCCCACGTGCGTATAATCTGCCCTTGCGCCTACGGAGCGCTTCACCGACGGTCAACGGGCTGCGTCACGGTGCCCTTCCCAAGAGAGGCCGAAGAGAAAAGAGAGGGCCTAGCAAGGGGCCGGACGGGTCAGGTTGCGGGTGAAGTGGCGAGGCGTAGGCGAAAAGCATAGGACGATTTGACAGGTGAACCGCTCCCGAGTATAATGGGGGCGAGCCTTGAGAGAGGCTCCTTTAAAACTCGAAGAGACCGGAGGCGGAAGCGAGCCAGAGAAGAACATCGGCAGTATGAAGGATGTGGCAGCTTCCGCCGCGAGTGAGCGGCGGATTTTTATTGCTCGCTTCACCTCGAACGGTCGGATTTGACAGGAAGGGCGGGGTGTGATAAACTCCCCGCTTGCCTGAAGCGGTGCGGAGGGCACCTTAACAACTGAAGAGTGACAGGGAGGTTCTGGTTGTAAGGACCAGGGCCCCCGGCGGTAGCTTGAGTTTTGAAAAGCTAAGAGCAAACTCTTCTTGATGGAGGGTTTGATCCTGGCTCAGGATGAACGCTGGCGGCGCGCCTAACACATGCAAGTCGAGCGGTGAACCCTGTCTTATGATGGGGGGATCAGCGGCGGACGGGTGAGTAACACGTGGGTAACCTGCCCCGAAGTGGGGGATAACCATCCGAAAGGATGGCTAATACCGCATGTGCTCGTCGGACTTCGGTCCGGCGAGTAAAGGCCGCCACCTCGGTGGTGGTCGCTTCGGGATGGGCCCGCGGCCTATCAGGTAGTTGGTGGGGTAACGGCCCACCAAGCCGATGACGGGTAGGGGGCGTGAGAGCGTGGCCCCCCACACGGGAACTGAGACACGGTCCCGACGCCTACGGGCGGCAGCAGTGAGGAATCTTGCGCAATGGGCGAAAGCCTGACGCAGCGACGCCGCGTGGGGGATGAAGGCCGTAAGGTCGTAAACCCCTTTTCTGGGGGACGAGGAAGGACGGTACCCCAGGAATAAGTCCCGGCTAACTACGTGCCAGCAGCCGCGGTAATACGTAGGGGGCGAGCGTTATCCGGATTTACTGGGCGTAAAGCGCGCGCAGGCGGCCGCGTAAGTCGAGCGTGAAAGCTCCCGGCTCAACTGGGAGAGGTCGTTCGAAACTGCGCGGCTTGAGGGCGGGAGAGGAGAGTGGAATTCCCGGTGTAGCGGTGAAATGC
>WGAA01000121.1:10000-13391 GCA_015489285.1 Anaerolineae bacterium
CCGCGAGGACTGGTGGAGCGCGCAGAAGTGAGAATCCCGGCATGAGTAGCGTAAAAACACGTGAGAAGCGTGTTCGCCGTAAGCCTAAGGTTTCCGACGGAAGGTACGTCCGCGTCGGGTTAGGCGGGAGCTAAGGCGAGGCCGAAAGGCGTAGCCGATGCACAGCCGGTTAATATTCCGGCCCCACCTGAGCGGAGCGATGGGGGGACGCAGGAGGGTAGCCCAGCCGGGCGTCGGTTGTCCCGGTGCCAAGCCTGTAGGGCGATGACGGGCCGAGGGAAATCCCGGCCCCGAGCCTGAGGGGTGATGGCGGGCCCTTGTGGCCAGAAGTGGGTGAGCCCACACTGCCGAGAAAAGCCTCTAAGCGTTGATGCTCAGGTGCCCGTACCGCAAACCGACACCGGTAGGCGGGTGGAGAACACCAAGGCGTTCGGGAGAACCCTCGCTAAGGAACTCGGCAAATTGCCCCCGTAACTTCGGGAGAAGGGGGGCCCCGGTAGGGTGAAGGCCCTCGCGGCCGGAGCCCGAGGGGGTTGCAGAGAGCAGGCCCTGGCGACTGTTTACCAAAAACACAGGTCTCTGCGAACCCGTAAGGGGACGTATAGGGGCTGACGCCTGCCCAGTGCCGGAAGGTTAAGGGGAGGGCTGAGGCCGCAAGGCGTAGGCCCGAACCGAAGCCCCGGTGAACGGCGGCCGTAACTATAACGGTCCTAAGGTGGCTAGCGCTGCCTGCCCACAGGGTAACCTATGGGGCAATACCCGGCTGTATGCGGGAACACCCTTAGAGCCCTGCCTACCAGGGAAGTATCCGCTTCCCGGTAAAAATGGCAGGGATTGGGCAATCCGCAGGAAACCCGCCCTCGGGCGGGGATCCTCAGAGACTATACGCCGGGCATCCGGTTGGTCAGGAGAACGATGGATGGAACTCTCTCCGGATTGGGTGGTGGGTTTTGTGGACGGGGAAGGCTGCTTCTACGTCGGCATCAACCCTCACCCCGAGATGAAAGTTGGCTATCAGGTACTTCCTGAGTTCCGGGTCGTCCAGCACGAGCGTGATATTCAAGTGCTCTATGCCTTGAAGCGCTTCTTCCGCTGCGGCGTGGTTCGTCGCAACCGGGAGGACCGCTACGAACTTCGCATCCGCAAGCTCTCCTGTCTCCTCAAGGTGGTGGAATTCTTCGAGAAACACCCCTTGAAGACGAAGAAGAACGCGGATTTCAAGAAGTTCGCTCGCATCGTCCGCTGGATGGCCGAAGGCAAACACCTGGAACGGGAAGGCCTGATCCGCATCATCGAGCTCGCCCTGACGATGAACAGGGCGGACAAGCCGCAGGCCGAAAAAATCCTGCGGGAACTCAAGGGCCAAACCGGATGAAGGTATAGTCCACCCCTGGCGGAAACGTCAGGATTAAGGTGAGCGAAATTCCTTGTCGGGTAAGTGTGAACTTGCCCCGCCATCCCGTGAGGGATGGCCGAGTGCCGGCTCATATCGGAGAAGCCCTCCTGTGCTGCGGGGCACAGTGGGTAACTCCGAGGGAAGTCGCCCCAACTCTGGGGTTGACCCCGTAACGACTGACCCGAAAGGGGAGGCGCACAAACCTCCGGTGCGCAACACGCCGGCTCTCACCCCCGTCATTGACGGGCCTGGTAAACAGGGGGCAACTATGGAGGCATTCTTCGCAGAACGGAGGTCGTGTGACTGAACGACTACATCCGTGGTACGTGACAGGTCTGGTGGAAGGGGAAGGGACCTTCTCGGTCAGTTTCAACAAACGACGGAAACTGGCCGTGGGGATCGAAACCCGACCCTCCTTCTCGGTGACCCTTCACCGGCGAGACCTGCCACTGCTGAAAGCGCTGCGAGCCTTCTTCCGTTGTGGGGCGATTCGATACAGCCGTTCCGACGGCACCTACAAATACGAGGTGCGGTCGGTGCCGGAGCTGGTCAAGAAAATCCTGCCCCACTTCGAGAAGTATCCCCTTGTCGGAGCCAAGGGAGAAGACTTCCGTAAGTTCGCTGAAATCGTCCGCTTGGTTCACGCCAAGCACCACCTGAATCGGCAGTACTTGCGGCAGATCATCGAGTTAGCCTACTCGATGAACCCCTCCGGCAAGCGGAAGTACGAGAAGGATGACCTCCTACGGTTGCTCGGTGAGATGAAGGTATAGTCTGCGCCCATGGAAACATGGGAGAAACGCGAAGTTCCGACCCGCACGAAAGGCGTAACGACTGGGGCACTGTCTCGGCGAGGGACCCGGTGAAATTGAAGTAGGAGTGAAGATGCTCCTTACCCGCAGCAGGACAAAAAGACCCCGTGGAGCTTTACTGCAGCTTGGCATTGAGTCATGGCTTAGCCTGTATAGGATAGGTGGGAGGCTGTGAAGCCGGGGCGCCAGCCTCGGTGGAGCCGCCGGTGGAATACCACCCTGGCTAAGTCGTGGCCCTAACCCCACTCCGTGATCCGGGTGGGGGACAGTGCCTGGTGGGCAGTTTGACTGGGGCGGTCGCCTCCTAAAAGGTAACGGAGGCGCCCAAAGGTCCCCTCAGGTGGAATGGAAACCCACCGTCGAGTGTAAAGGCATAAGGGGGCTTGACTGCGAGGCCTACAAGCCGAGCAGGTGCGAAAGCAGGGCTTAGTGATCCCACGGCACCGTGTGGGAGGGCCGTGGCTTAACGGATAAAAGCTACCCCGGGGATAACAGGCTGGTCTCGCCCAAGAGTTCACATCGACGGCGAGGCTCGGCACCTCGATGTCGGCTCGTCCCATCCTGGGGCTGGAGCAGGTCCCAAGGGTTGGGCTGTTCGCCCATTAAAGGGGTACGTGAGCTGGGTTCAGACCGTCGTGAGACAGGTCGGTCTCTATCCGCTGCGGGCGTAGGTGACTTGAGGGGAGCTGCCCCTAGTACGAGAGGACCGGGGTGGACGGACCTCTGGTGTGCCAGTTGTCCCGCCAGGGGCACCGCTGGGTAGCCATGTCCGGATGGGATAACCGCTGAAAGCATCTAAGTGGGAAGCCCACCCCAAGATGAGGTCACCCTCCGGGTTAACCGGGTAAGGCCACTGGGAGACGACCAGTTCGATAGGCGGCAGGTGTAAGCGGGGCAACCCGTTGAGCTGAGCCGTACTAATGGCCGAGCGGCTTCATTCACGCAAGATGTGCAGGGGATCAATGCTCCCCATCCTATCCAGTTGTTAGGGTACCAACCGACAAAAGGGACTCATCCTGACGTTGTGGATTCAGGCTCCGTTGGTGACTTTAGCGGTGGGGGTACACCCGGTTCCATGCCGAACCCGGAAGTTAAGCCCACCAGCGCCGATGGTAGTGAGGGGGCGACCCCTTGCGAGAGTAGGTCGTTGCCAACGGAGCCTTTCTTATTTTCCTTTCCCACC
>WGAA01000122.1 GCA_015489285.1 Anaerolineae bacterium
ACGAGTAATCAACAGGCGTGGACACAAGGTTGCCCTACAGCGCCACCCCACTCGCCCAAATTACGCATCACGTATCACGTATCACTCCCGGCCCAGACTTCGGAAGTCTGCGAGACTTCCGAAGTCTGGAGTGCCCCGGCCTGCCGGCATTTGCACGGCGCTGAACCGCCCGGCTCATCGTGAGTAACGAGTAACGGAGTAACGAGTAACCGCCTGGCGCACACGCAAGGTTGGCCCTACAGCGCCAACCTGGCCCTACGTTACGCATTACGCATCACGCATCACGTACCCGATGCCGAGCCTCATCCTAACACGCCGACCTCCTCCCCGCGCCTGACGCCTGACGCCTGACAACTTACGAGTTCCTTACGGGTTGGAGTATAATACTCCCGGTCATGTCCGGGCGACGGCTCGGGAGTGGGAACTTTTCGCCAAGGGGGACGTCATGGCATTTCGGGACCAACAGGATATAGGGCAGTCCTTTCTCGAGTACGCGATTATGCTGGTCCTCATCGCTGTGATCGTGGTGGCCGTACTGCTGATTGTGGGAGATGACGTGCGCGTGTTCGTGCGCGACCTGCTGCAAACGTGGTTCCCACCGTCACCATGATCGATGCGACCGTTTCCAAGGAGGCGGTGGGGGGACGGGACGAGAGGGGGGAATGGCCCGTTCCCCTGATCACCTCGGATGAGGCACGGGAACTGGCCCTTCGCCACGTTCCCGTTCTTGTGTTCAGCCGGGATCGCTGGGGCCGTGAGGAGTACTTTTACCCTATGGACGCGGCCGTGTACGTGCGGGCATCGAGCCTGTACCACCCCGGCCCCTACTGCCTCATCCCACGGGGACTTCTGACGCCCGAGCGGTTGGCCCATTTGCCGCCCGCCGGAACGCGAGAGCTCTATTTGAGTTTCGCTTCCGAGCGCCTGATGCCCCAGAAGGAGGCGGTGCGCGTCCTGGCACGGCCGCGTCTACGGCGCTGG
Organism: Anaerolineae bacterium; assembly: GCA_015489285.1. Taxonomy (GTDB): domain Bacteria; phylum Chloroflexota; class Anaerolineae; order JAADDB01; family JAADDB01; genus JAADDB01. The sequence continues at coordinate 982 of WGAA01000122.1, forward strand.
TCGGCCCTGTGGGACGACGTTCAGGATCGGTTGTTCGACTGGGGGGCCCGTGTGGTCATGCCCCTGTTGGAGGCCGTGGATCCCCAACGCCTGCCCGCATTCGTGTGGCGCACCGCGGTGCGACGGTATCGGCCCTTTTCCCCCTGGCGTCGAGGGGGGCCTGACCCGGTAGTTTATTACGCGGTCCAACAGGCCGATCCCTTCTGGGTGTTGCACTATTGGTTTTTCTACGCGTTCAACGACTGGGCTTCCGGTCACGGGGGCCATAACGACCACGAAGGGGATTGGGAGAGCATTCACCTCTTCCTGGAGGCCCGTCCCCCTCATGCCGTCCGGTGGCTCGTGTACGCGGCCCACGGGATGGCCGACCGGGAGGCCCAGTGGAGCGGGGATGTGGAATGGATGGGCACGCATCCCGTCGTGTACGTGGGGGTGGGATCCCACGCGTCCTACTTCCGGCCCGGTCGATATCGCTGGCGTGACTGGGCGTACGGGGACGGCGGCCGGGCCATTGGACCGCCGGGGACGGCCTTGTACGGCTGGCCGCGCATTCCCCGGCACAAGCGGCCCCGGGCCTATCGGGTGTGGCGTCTCCTGCCCCTCTCCGATATGCCCTGGGTGTGGCGATACCAGGGGTTTTGGGGGACTCACTTCCACTACCGGTGGTTGAGCAAGATTTTCCCCGTACTTCAGGGGATAAACGGTCCCGGGGGACCGGTGTGGCAGGCCGGACGAGGGCGTCTACGTCCCCAGTGGGCCGATCCCCTGGGATGGGCAGGCCTTTCTGCCCCAAGGACGAAACTGCGTAAGGGAGGACACGCACCGTCATGAACATGCGTCTTTCACCCTCGCTACGGCGATGGGGAAGTGCTTTCCTGCTGTTGTGGCTGCTCTTTACCGTGGGAGTTTGGGCCCAGGGCCCGCGGGCCCTGATCACCGCGCCCCAGAACAACGAAGTGGTGCGGGGAGAGGTGCGGATTTCGGGCACGGCCGTGGACCCGCAATTTCAGCGGTATGAGTTGTACTACGCGCCCTGGCCCCCGCCCCCCAGCGACCGCGGGTGGATTCTCATCGGTGAACCCCATTACAACCAGCAACCTAACGGCCTGCTGGGCCTGTGGGATACCCGGGGCCTCCCCGACGGTCCTTATGCCCTGAAACTCCGCGTGGTAAGGATCGACGGGAACTACACCGATTCCCCCGTCATCCGGGTGCAGGTGGGCAACCGCGTTCCCACGCCCACACCCACAC
>WGAA01000123.1 GCA_015489285.1 Anaerolineae bacterium
GTCAGGCGCGGGGAGGAGGTTGGCCGCGTTTGGGAGCATCTTGGCTTGGTGACGTAATCCGTGATGCGTAATGCGTGATGCGTAACGTGAAGACAAGGTTGGCTTGGTGGAGTCAACCTTAGCTTCACGCCAATCCTTTTAATCGTTAATCGTCAATCGTTAATCGTTGTCTTCACGCCACTCTGTTACTCGTCACCCGTTACTCGTTCTCCCACCAGCCCCAACAGCACGGCTGCATAGCCGAGGAGTCCGCAGATGATGTAGGTCTCCCGCAGCCCCACTTGCTCCGCGGTCTGGGCGGCCAAGGCCATGCTGAGGAGCATGGCCCCGTTGGTCACCGTGCCCACGGCCCCGTTTACCCGCCCCAGCAACGCCTGTGGCGTCGCCTGCTGGATGATGGTCATGAAACTGGCCTGCGCCGCAGGCACGGGAATCCCCAGGAGGAAGATGCTCCCCAGGATGAAGGGATAAGAGGGCGCCAGGCCCAGGGCCACGAACATGGAGGCCACGACGAACAGTCCTCCCAGCAGCAACGCCTCCGGCGACCGAGAACGCACATCCTCCCGCCCCATGAGCAGGGATCCCAAAAGCATCCCCACCCCCTGGAACGCATCCACCAGCCCGATCTCCTGAGGCGTAGCATGGAAAACCCGCTGGAGGTAGGGGACCCACAGGACGTTGATCGCCCCCAGCCCCAGGAAGAGGACACTCACCACCGTCATCACACGGCGCACCCGTCCACGGGTGAACGTAAAGCGAATGCCCTCCCGCAAATCCTCCCATGCCTGACGTATGGATCCCCCGCCCTGGCCCAGGGTGGGCACGGGCGCCATGCTCAGGAGAAAGAGGGCCGAGATGAGGAAGGTCACCGCGTCGATGACGAAACTGGCCGCGAGCCCGGCCCGTTCGATGGTGAAACCGGCCAGAGCCGGCCCAAAGATCATCGCCCCCACCTGAGTCGTCTGACTCAGCGCGTTGGCCGTGAGCAGATCCTGCTCCTCCACCAGCTGGGGGATGAGCGCGTTCTTCGCGGGGAAGAAGAACCCGCTGATCGCGGACTGGACGAAGGCGAGGAGGTAAAAGAGAGGGGGCGAATGGAGCCTGTAGGCCCATATGCACCCCAGCGTGGTGAAAATGCGGAGAACATCGGCCGCGATCATCAAATGCCGCCGGTTCACCCGATCCACAACGGGGCCGCTGAGCAGACCGATGGGGATCTGGGGCAGGAGGAAGGCGATGGACACCATCCCCACCGCGCGCACGTCCCCGTTCGTCAGATCGCTGACGCCGAGCATAATGGCCAGCCAGTAAAATCCGTCCCCGAACTGGCTGATCACCTGGCCCAACCACAACTTGCGAAAGGACGGGAGGGACAGGATCTCCCGATACCCGCGAGGGGTCGTTCCCTTATCCGGCTTCATCGTACACCCGATGAACGACTCGCGAGAGAATGCGGATGCCCGTGCGCACCGTCTCCTCATCCTGGGCGTAATTCATGCGGATGCACTCGTACTTGTGGGGCCATGCCTCATCCAACCCGGGGAAAAAGTACTCCCCGGGCACCACGATGACCCTCTCCTCCTTGAGGCGGTTGTACAGCACCTTGCTGGTCACGGGGAGGTCCTTGAACCACAACCAGAAGAAAAAGGCCCCCTCGGGCACGTGGACGTAAAAGGGCAAATCGTCCAGGGACTCGTGCAGCCATTCCAGGGCCTTCTTCGCCTTCTCCTGGTAATAAGGACGAATGACGTCACGGCTTAGCGTGATAATCTCCCCACTTTCCACCCACTCCCGCACCAGAAAGGCACCGACCGTGTTGGGCGTCAAGTTCGTAATGGCGTTCAGCGCCCTCACGCCCCGGATGATCTCCTCATTGGCGATGACGATCCCCGTCCGAGGCCCGGGCAACCCCAGCTTGGAGAGGCTCATGAGCAGCACGATGTGCTCGTCCCAAATGGGCTCCACCTCGGTGAAAATGATGTGGGGGAAGGGCACCCCATACGCGTTGTCCAGGATGAAGGGGACGTCATACTCGTGGGCCAGGGCCAGGAGATGGCGTACCTCCTCATCGGTGAGCACATTACCCGTCGGGTTCGTGGGACGGGAAACGCAAATCGCGCCCACCTCGTCCCCCATAGGGAGCGCGTCGAAGTCGATGTGGTACTTGAACGTGTGCTCATCCACCAGGGAAATATCCGGCCGCGTGGTCAGGAAGAAATCGTCGCTGAGCCCCACATCCGCGTAACCGATGTACTCGGGGGTCAGAGGAAGAAGGATCTTGCGCCGACGGCCGTCGGGGAAAGGCCCGGCGAACATGTTGAAGAGGAAGAAGAACGCGTTCTGGCTCCCGTTGGTGAGGGCAATATTCTCCGGTCCGATGGGCCAGCCGTACTCTGCACGCAGGAGGCGGGCCAGCGCACGGATGAAGCCCAACTCCCCCTGGGGGGAGGCGTAATTCCCGATCATGCGTTCGAACGTCCCCTCCTCCCGGAGAAGGTGTTCCATGGTCTCCCGAAGGCGTCGCTGAATCGCGGGGATGTAACTGGGATTCCCCCCACCCATCATGTAGACACGCTCGTCCGTGTCGAGCGCGCGTCCCAAATCCTCCATGAGGTCAAGGATGCCCGCGTGGGCGGTAAACTTTTCCCCAAAGGTGGATAACTGCATGGCCTAGCCTCCTTCATGTGCGGGATGGGATGACAACTCAACGAAAGTGGAACAACAGCCAGAGTCCGGCCAAAGAGACGGTAATGATGAGGGCGGGAAGCCCCCGTTTCAGGAAATAGGTGTACGTAATGGGATAACCGGCCCGCTCCGCAATCCCCGCGGTCACCAGGTTCGGCGAGGCGCCGATGAGCGTCCCGTTCCCTCCCATAGCCGCTCCGACGGAGAGGCAGTAGTAAAGGGCTTTGCTCTCCGCGCCGGGGATATGCGCGGTCAAACTCCCCACAACGGGGAGCATCGCCGCGGTGAAGGGGATATTATCGACGACCGCGGAGAAGAAGGCCCCGCTCCACATGACCGTGAGCATGGCCAGCGTCAAGTTCGTGCCCACAAACTTCCCGATGGCCTGGGCAACGGTGTCGATGATCCCCACCTCCCGTACCGCGCCGATGACGATGAAAAGGGACATGAAGAAAACCAGCGTCGTCCAGTCCACGGCCTCGATCATCTCCTCGATGTCCAAACGAACCCAGAGGAGGAGGGCCGTGGCGCCGATGAGCGCGGTGACGGCCGGCACAATGTGGATTTGTTCCCCCAAGACGAAGAGGAGCA
>WGAA01000124.1 GCA_015489285.1 Anaerolineae bacterium
TCGTATGTGGGGGCGGTGGGGGAGGTCCGGCGCTCTGCCCGGCGCAACGCCAGCAGGAGAATGATGCTCGTGGGAATGCCGGCCATCACGCCGAACATCACACCGACGACCACGGCCATCGCGGACTCACTCAAGCGCACACCGATGATGTAAGCCAGCGTCACCGCAAACACTAAGCCGATAAGGGCGCTGATACCTCGCATAGCAATCTCCTCCCGTTCGATGGGACATCAACGGGCCAACAGTTGCAATCCCCGTTGAAAAGCGTTCCTCGCCGGTCGCGTCACAGGGGTGGACGTGTTCCGGCCGATACGGCGCTGTTCCCTGAGCTGGTGCACCGCCTGCCGTAGCCCCTCTTCCTCCACGTGGGGCGCCTGAAAACGGATGATCTCGCCACCGGTAACCAGGATGAAGTCCCCGTGACCGCGCAACCGTTCCGCGCCACTGCCTCCAACCCCCGCGGCGACCCGCGCATCGTCCGCGCTCGCGACCCGCCCCACGATGCGCACGGGGAAGTTCCCCTTCATGATTCCCCCCAAAAGGGTCGAGGAGGGCTTCTGGGTCGCCGCGATGACGTGGATACCCGCCTCTCGTCCCCGTTGCACCAGCCGGGTCAACGCGCGGGACGCCGCACGTCCCCCGACGCCGATCACTTCGGCCAGCTCGTCGACGAGGACGATCATCCGGGGCCAGGAGCTCCCTCGCCGGTCCCGTTCCTCCATGAGGTGGACCAGGCGTTCCAGCATGCGGGTGATATCCCCCATGTCCCGCAGGACCCCGCCGCCCCACACGTGGGGGAGCGGGGCGAGGGGGGCCAACCCCCGACCCTTCGGGTCCAGGAGGACGAGCTGGACCTGGGCCTGACGGTTCCAGCGGGCCAGACTCAGGCCGATGAGCCGCATCAACACCGTCTTCCCCGATCCCGTCGTGCCGGCAATGAGCACGTGGGCCACGTCCGGGCTATCCACCCGGAGGAGCAGCGGCGTGCCGTTTTCGTCTACCCCCAGGAGGGCCGTGGCCGGAGGCACCCGCCTCACCCGCTTGAAGAGGCGTTCGAGGGAAATGCGCGGGCGGTCCTGGCGGGGGACCTCGATCTCGATATATCCGGCCCGGCGGTGGACGGCCACCTGGCGGGCCCCCAGGGCCAGGGCCAACTCCTCGGCCAGAGCCGCAATGCGGTTCACCCGGGTGCCCAGGGGGGTGATGACCTCGAACTTCACCGCGTTGGGTGTCACGCGCCCGCCCCGCACCTGGGCCGGTACTTTATGGCTGGCCAGAACAAGCTCGATTCGGTCCGCTTGTGCGTTTAGGGTATGTCGCATCGACCTCCTCCTCCCTCAACGCCACATCACAAGGGCTCAATAGAACATCTGTTTCGTTGCAGCCCTTATTATAGCACGAATGTTCGCCTTGTCAATGGGGTTTTCGCCCGTTTAGGAAAAGTTCATGGGGAAATTGGGGAAATTTGGGAAAAGGGAGAGAGTACCGCCCCCCGTTCCGGATTCTCCGCCCGCCCCGCATCTGGGGTATAATGGGCACATCCTACCGAACTTTGGAGGGGGTATGGGACGAGCTTGGGAAGCGCGCATCGAGCGCGTATTGAACGCCATTCCGCCCATTGCCAACACCCGGCGGAATCACGCCATCGAACACGCCACCATTCACATCTTGAGCCAACGCCTTCCCGGCGTGCGCATGGCCGGTCGGAGCACGCCCTCCGGTTTCTACGTCTACGGCAATGTGCCCACCGAGGAGCTGGAGGCCGCCGTCCACGAGGCCATTCGACGCCTGCAGGCGGGGGAGATCTCCCTGGCCATTCATCCCCACTGCGGGACGAACCTGGTGACGGCCAGTACCCTGGCGGGCCTGGCCACCGCTCTGACGTTGCGGGGGAAGAGGGGCCGATGGCGGGATCGCCTTCCCACGGCCTTGCTCACGTCCATGATCGCCTTGACCGCGGCCCAGCCACTGGGATATTGGGCTCAGGATGTGCTGACCACGGATCCCCACGTGCCCAACGCGCGGGTGGAGAGCATCCGCCGAAAGAACGGGCACGGCCCCGTGCACTTCGTGCGCATCGCGCATAAGGGATCGTAGGGGGAAGGGCAGGACCGATGATCGTGGTGCTCCACGGCGATGAGGAGTTCACCCGCACCCGCGCCCTGGCCGAGCTCCGTTCCCAGGTGCTGACCGATCCCGGTTTGGGGGACCTGAACATGGTCCTCCTGGAGGGGGGTGTGGATGTGGCCCGGCTGCGGGAGGAGGCCGACGCCATTCCCTTTCTGGGCGATGCTCGGCTTGTCATCGCGCGCGGGTGGCTTACCCACGTCGCCGAGGAGGCGAAACGGGGGCGCGGGCAGGAGCGGGTGGAGGCGCTGCGGGCGTATTTGCCCCACGTACCCGAAACGACCTACCTGGTGTTCGACGAACCCCGGCCTCTGGGCCCGACGCACCCCCTGTGGGACCTCTTGCAGGAGCTGGTCGAAAAGGGGCAAGCCCAGGTCCGGGCCTTTACCCTCCCCCGCAACGCGCGCGAACGTCGCCAGTTCGTGACCAAATGGGTACAGGAGGAAGCCCGCCGCCTGGACATGGTCCTCGATCCCGCGGCGGAACGGCTCCTCATCTCCCTGCTGGAACCCAACTTGCGTCTCCTCCACCAGGAGCTGGAAAAGCTCCGCACCTTCGTGGGGCCCGGTGGGTACGTGACCGAGGAGACCGTCCAGGCCCTCGTCCCCTACACCCAGGAAGCGAACATCTTCCACATGCTCAACGCCATCCGGGACCGGAACACGCGGCGGGCCGTCCTCCTCCTGCAACAGGTGCTCCGGGGCGGACAACATCCCCTCCAGGTCCTCAGCCTCATCGCCCGTCAGTACCGCATCTACATGGGCGTGAAGGAACTCCTCGAAGAGCAAAAGGGGGACGACGAGATCGTCGCAGCCTTGCGCATCCCCGCGTGGACGTTGAGCCGGGAAAAATCCTTCGCCCGTCGGGTCTCCTGGTCCTACCTGGAGCGGGTCATGGAACGCCTTTTGCAGGTGGACGCTCGCATCAAACAGGGGGAAATCGCCCCTGATTTGGCCCTGTACACCCTGGTTCTCGAGCTGAGCCAGGGCCGTTAGTCAGGGCATTCCATCATCTCAAGGGAGGGAAAAAGTCATGGCCGTCATTGCGCAACCAAAAGGGTTGTACTTCGAAGACCTCAACGTCGGCGATACCATCGTCACCGATGGACGGACGATTACAGAAGCCGATATCATGCTCTTCGCGGGGCTCAGCGGAGATCATTACAAGTTGCACACCAACGAGGAGTACGCCAAGACCACCATGTTCGGCAGCCGCATCGCCCACGGTCTCCTCATCCTCTCCATCGGCACGGGGCTTTCCATGCAGTTGGGCTTCCTCAACGGCACGGTCGAGGCCTTCATGAGCCTGGAGTGGCAATTCCGGCGTCCCGTGTACATTGGGGATACCGTTCACGTGGAGGCGGAGATCGCGGAGAAGAAGCCCATGAAGCGCTTGGGTGGCGGGCTCATCACCCTGAAGACCCGTATCCTTAACCAGAAGGGGGAGATCGTTCAGCGGGGGACGTGGTCCATCCTCGTGCGCAGCCGCGAGCGCGCGGAATGAGGGAGGCGGCAGGGGGCGCCGGTTTACTCGGCCCCTTCTGCCGCGATCCGTTCGAGAAAGACCTCGAACCGGGTGGGACTGCGCCCCAGGAGCCAGCGCAACACGTTGGGATTGCCCCACATGCCGAAGCGGTCGTAGTACTGGAACATGCGTTTGAGCGTCTCCCGGGCGTAAGGGCTCAGGTGAGCCGCCTGGGCTTCCCACCGGTCCAGGGGGAGCCGTTCCGCCCGCACGGGGCGCTTGAGGACCCGGGTGAGCACAAGGGCGATTTGCGCGGGCGTGAGCGTGTCCGCGCCGCAGAGCTCGTAGATCGCGCCCTCGTGTCCCGGTTCCGTCAACACCTGCGCGGCCACCTCCCCCACATCGGCCAGGTCCACCCAGGTGAGGCGGGTATCCTCCCCGTAGGGGACCCGGTATACCCCTTCCTCCACGATGGTGCGCCAGTAGGCGAGGATGTTCTGCATGTACACCGCGGGTTGGAGAATGGTGAAATCCAGGCCCGATTCGAAAATGCGTTCCTCCGCGCGTAACTTCTGCCAGTGGTGGGGCATCTTCTCGATTTGGGGGTGTAACACGGAGTGGTAGACGAAGAGACGGACGTGGGCCTCCCGGGCCGTGCGCAGAAGGCCCTCGGCCAGGCCCACTTCGTCGGGAAACATGTTGGGAGGAATGTGGTAGACGGCCTGGATGCCCTCCATCGCCCGGCGGAGAAGGGACGTATCCCGCATATCGCCCACGACCACCTCGTGGGCACCCAGGGACCGAACGAGGGCGACCTGTTCCGGCCGCCGTACCAGAGCCCGTACCGACGCGTCCCTGCGGTGTAACGCTCGGAGGACGGCTCGACCTGTCTTGCCCGCGGCGCCTGTGACCAAAATCATCGGTGCCTCCCGACATGAGATGGTTCCCGGGGGAACCCCCTTCACTTATACATCAGTTTGTCGGAAGGGACAAACCCCCTTAGACTTTCTGCAAGGAGGGAGATGTGAAATACGTCATCGGGATCACCGGGCCCATTGGGTCGGGGAAGTCCACGGTGTTGCGGATTTTACGGGAGTTAGGGGCGGAGACCATCGATGCGGACCGTGTGGCCCGGGAGGTCATGGCACGTGGAGGCCCCGCGTACGAAGCGGTCGTTCGAGCCTTCGGTCGGGACATCCTCCGCCCGGACGGGGAGATCGACCGTGCTCGCCTGGCCCAGAAGGTGTTCTCGCAGCCGGAGGCCCTGAAGCGCCTGGAGGCGATCGTGCATCCCGCGGTGTTCGAGGAGGTCAAGCGCCGCATCGCGAGGAGTGAAAAGCCGGTCATCGCGCTGGAGGCCATCAAGTTGCTCGAGGCCGGACTTAGTATTACCATGTGTGACGAGGTATGGGCCGTCCTGGTGGACCGGGATGTCCAGTTGCAGCGGTTGCGCCGGCGTGGGATGTCCGAAGCGGAGGCGCTGCGACGCATGGCGGCCCAGTTATCCCCGGAGGAGTACGCGCGCCGCGCGAACGTGGTCATAGACAACAACGGCGATTTGGACCACTTGCGGTCCCAGGTGGAAGCCCAATGGCGTCGCATCATGGCCACCCTGGCGCGCTCGGCGGTCCCGGAAAAGGGAGGTGAGGAGGGATCATGGACCTGAAGCAGATGTGGGAACGTCACCCCAACTTGGTATCTTGGGCCGTCCTTTCTCTCGGTATGGTCGTCATCTTGATCTGGTCGGCCCGGCATGTGGGTTTCACGCCCGGGCAGTGGGCCGCCCTCATCGTGGCGACGGTGATTCTTGCCGGGTTGAGCGTGTGGATTATCAGTTGGGAAGAGGACGAGGACGAAACGGAACACAATGGCAGCGAAGCGTGATTATTACGAGATCTTAGGTGTACCCCGAAATGCCAGCACGGAAGAGATCAAGCGCGCCTATCGCCGTCTGGCCCGTCAGTACCACCCCGATGTGAACAAGGACCCCGAGGCCGAGGAACGCTTCAAGGAGATCAACGAGGCCTACGAAGTGCTCAGCGACCCGGAGAAGCGGGCCCAGTACGACCGGTTTGGTCACGTCGGGCGCGAGAACATCCCCGGTGGGGAGGGATTCGGTGGCTTCGGAGGATTTGGCGGTTTCGGCGGGGTGGGCGACGCGTGGACGGATGTTTTCGAGCAGTTTTTCGGCTATGGATTCGGTGGGCGCTCCCGCCGTGCGCCCGAACGGGGAGAAGATCTCCAGGTCGATGTGACCATCGATTTCGAGGAAGCCGTCTTCGGCACGGAGAAGACGTTGGAGATCCCCCGCTGGGAGCCGTGTCCGCGCTGTGGCGGGACCGGCGCGGAACCCGGGACCCGTCCGATCACATGCCCTCAATGCGGGGGCACAGGGGAGGTCCAACAGGTGCGCCAGACCTTTATCGGGCGCTTCGTGACCGTGTCCACCTGTCCCCGCTGTCACGGGGAGGGCATCATCATCCCCACCCCGTGTCGTGAGTGCGGGGGGCGGAAGGTCGTGCGGCGCACGCGCAAGGTGGTCGTCCACATTCCTCCCGGGGTCGACGAGGGCACGCTGGTGCGGCTTACCGGTGAAGGGGAGTTGGGCCGCAACGGAGGGCCCCCCGGAGACCTGTACGTGCGCGTTCACGTGCGTCCCCATCCCCTGTTCAAGCGCCAGGACCGGGATCTGGTGTTGGAATTGCCCATCAATGTGGCCCAAGCCGCGCTCGGTGATGAGATCGAGGTGCCCACCATCGACGGGACGCCGGTGAAATTGACCATTCCCGCGGGCACTCAGCCCGGGAAGACGTTCCGCCTGCGCGGGTACGGCGTCCCCGACGTCCACAACCCCAAACGCCGTGGGGATCTCCTGGTCACCGTGCGTGTGGTCATCCCCCAGAAGCTGACCCCCGAACAACGGGAGTTGTTCAAGAAATTAGGGGAAACGTTGGGGAAGACCCCCACACCCGACGAGCGCAATTTCCTGGAGAAAATGCTCGACGCGCTGGGCGAGGCCTTCAAGGCCTCATAAGAGGACCGGCTCGGCATCACTCCTTGCGGGTGGGGGCATGACGCCTCTGGAGCGCCTTGCGGACGATGGCGGCCACGCCGGGGCCGATGGTCGGCGCTTCCAGCTCGTTTATGGGGACCCAGCGGACCGCGGCCGCGTCCGAGGTGGCCCGGGGTATCCCCGACACGTAGCGGAGCAGAACTTCGACGACGACGAAGTGGTATTGGACCTTTCCCTGGGCGTCGCGGTCGATGATCTCGTAAACGTCGACGACCTCTAACGGCTCGGCCCGGACGCCCGTTTCCTCCCACAGCTCTCGACGCGCGGCATCGAAAATCCGTTCCCCCAGCTCCACCAACCCCCCGGGGAAGGTCCAAATTCCCTCTCGGGGCGCTTTTCCCCGCTGTACGAGGAGCACGCGATCTTCGTGGAGGACGACGGCGCCTACCCCCACCAGAGGTCGAGGGGGATATTCCCGCTGTGTCATGGTTTTTCCCTGCCCTGGAATGTGGTCCCCCGAAAGGGGTTGTGTTATCCTCCCCATATCATGCCATAGGGGGAGGTGTGGTGCAATCCATGAGCGCGGATTTTGTCGTCTACCCCGCGATTGACCTGCGAAAGGGGCGTTGTGTCCGGCTGCGCCAGGGGGATCCGGCCGCGGAGACGGTGTACGACGAGGATCCGGTGGCCGTGGCCCGGCGTTGGGTCGCGGAGGGCGCTCGATGGCTCCACGTGGTCAACCTGGACGGGGCTATCGGGGATGAGGAGAGGACGGGGGAGCTGCCCCTGAACCTGCGCGTGCTGGCGGCGATTCGGGAGGCCGTTCCCGTGCCCATTCAGTTCGGCGGGGGTCTCCGTTCCTTGGATGACGTGCGTCGCGTGTTGGACCTGGGCGCCACGCGGGTCATTCTGGGAACGGTGGCTCTGACCCATCCCGCGTTGGTGGAGGAGGCGATCCGGCGTTTCGGCCCGGAACGCGTGGTGGTGGGCCTGGACGCGCGGGATGGCCGGGTGGCCTCTCACGGGTGGCAGCAGGTGAGTGATATGTCGGCCGTGGCGTTGGGACGGGCCATGTACCGGGTGGGGGTGCGTTATGCCCTGTTCACGGATGTGCGGCGGGATGGGATGCTCACGGGGGTGAACGTGGACGAGACGGTGCGCCTGGCCGAGGCGACGGGGTTGAAGGTCATCGCCTCCGGGGGAGTTGCCACGCTGGAGGATGTACGGCGCCTCCTCGCCGTCCGTTCACGCGGGATCGTCGGCGTGGTCATCGGCCAGGCCCTCTACACAGGCCGGATTCGCCTTCCCCAGGTGATGGCGTTGGTCGAGGGGGCGTCCTCCTCAGGATGAGGGCTTCTTTAGGTCCCGGACCTGCTTTTCCAGGGCGCGGCGGTACACTTCGCCCGCGTCACGGGCTTGTTCGAGGTCGGGATATCGGGCCTGGGCCTTCTGCTGGCCGGCTTTCAGCGCCTCCTCCACATCGATGCCCATCTGGTAGGCTAATTTGAAGAGGAAGACGAAGAGGTCGGAGAATTCCTCCTTCAGCTGTTGCCGAAGGACCTCTTCGTCCTCGCCCGCTTTGTACCCGTCCAGCGCGAGGACGAGGCGGGCGATTTCCCCCAATTCTTCCAGTGCGTGAATCAGCGTGTGCGCGGGCAGGACCCGGTCCCACCCTCGCTCCTTATCCCATTGCTCGAGCCATCGTTGGTATTCCCGGATGTGCATATTCCGATCCCTCCGAGGGGCGTGCGGACAGGGGACTACTCCCCGGGCTGTCCTTCTTCGGCAAAGACGAAGATGAGGTCGTTGACGTTGGTAAGTGTGGGCCCCGTTACTAGGAGATCCTGGGTCGCTTGCAAGAGGGGGTAGGCGTTGTTCTCCTGGAGATAGCGCTCGGGGTCAAGGCCCGCCGCGCGCGCCCGTTCGACGGTGTGGCCGTCGACCATCCCCCCTGCCGCGTCCGTGGGCCCGTCGGTGCCGTCGGTCCCCAGGGCAACCACGGTGATGCGCTCCCAGCCTTCCAGGGCCAGGGCCGCGGCCAGGGCCAGCTCCTGGTTGCGGCCTCCCTTCCCCTGCCCCCGGACGGTGACGGTCGTTTCCCCGCCGAGGACGAGACACGCGGGGGTGGGAAGGGGACGGTTGTAGCGGACGAGTTCTTTGCCCAGGGCGGCGATCACGCGGGCCACCTCCCGGGCTTCCCCCTCGACAAAGGTGGACAAGATATGGGTGTTGTACCCGAGGGATTGCGCTTCCCGTTCGGCTGCTTCGGCCGCACGGGCGTTGTCCCCCACGATGACGACGTGGACGTGCTGGAAGATGGGGTCCCCGGGCTTGGGCGTTTCCGGCACCCGTCCCGCCATGCCCTCCTGCAGGTGAGCGCGCACGCGCGGCGGGATGCGGTCGACCAGGTGGTATCGTTCGATAACGGCCCACGCGTCCGCGAACGTGGTAGGGTCAGGGGTCAGGGGGCCGGACGCGATGACGTCCAGAGGGTTGCCGATGACGTCGGAGAGGATGAGTCCCAGGGCGCGGGCCGGCGCGATGTGCCGGGCCAGTTGGCCTCCTTTGATCTGGGAGCAGTGTTTGCGCACGCAGTTGATCTCGTTGATGGTCGCTCCCGAGCGGAGGAGCAGGTCCGTTGTCCTGCGCATGTCCTCCAGGGTAATATCATCCGCGGGGTATGCCAGCAGGGCCGAGCCCCCGCCGGAGATGAGCACGATGACCAGGTCGTCCTCCCCCGCGCGGCCGACAAGGTCCAGAACCCGGCGGGCCCCTTCGACGCTCCGCTCGTCGGGGATGGGATGCCCCGCTTCGTAGACCTCTACGATGCGCGTGGGCACACGATAGCCGTCCTTGACCACAACGACCCCCGCGTCGACGCGGTCCCCCAGGATGTCC
>WGAA01000125.1 GCA_015489285.1 Anaerolineae bacterium
GGGTGGGATGTGCGGGTTTCGGTGTCGTAGAGGGACGCGCCCTCTTCTGTCAGGTAGAGCAGGTACCTGTCGTCGGGGGACCATTGGGCGTCGAGCACCTGCCGTTTGCTCACCCGGTAGCGATCCTGGATGGCCGGTACGATGACCAAAAGGCCATCCGCGTCGATGTACGCTACCCGGCGCACCTTGCCCGGTATCACCGTGGGCATGTTCATTTCCCCTCTTCCCTGAGGTCGAGCAGGACGTTGGGGATGAACGGGAAACAGGAGCAGGAACACGAAAAGGATGGTGTGTAGAATACTCATACTGTCCTCGTACCTTTCAGCAGTCGGCAAATACCCGGGAGCAGAATGACGCCGGGGGCAGTGTGGTGCCCTCTCTCCCAGAAGACAACTCCGGACGTTTCGTATTATACCCGAACCAAGGATAAAATACCCTAACCAGAGGTTGATGACGAAAACAAGTAGATTCGTTCAGACTTCCGAAGTCTGCGAGACTTCGGAAGTCTGGGGTGCCCAATCGCAATAGGAATGCACCACATGGGACGAAAAGCACGCATAGTTGGAATCCTGTTTTTGTTGGGCGCGCTGGGAGTCGCCCTGGCATGGACCTTTCGCGGGGGGCTACGGGAGAGGCCGTCGACGTCTCAGACTCTTCCATCGCCCGTTCGGGTGCCAACGCAAAGCCCTTCCCCGTCGCCCGCTCCTCCAACGATACCTACCGAGCCCCTCTCTACGCCCACAAGTCCACCGACCTTTCGAGCCGAGATGATACGGGTTGTTGCTGAGAAGCCCCTCACAAGGGATGGGCAATTTGCCGGGAGCACCTTTGGCGTCGCGTGGTCCCCTGGCGGCGACAAGATAGCTTTTGCCCGGGTTACCGGACAATTCATCACAGCATCCAGCGGATTTACCTCCCAGACCTCCTTGTGGATTGCCCATGTCGCCGACACCTCTTATCGGAAGATTTCCGACATCGGGCAATCGCCCGCCTGGTCCCCTGATGGAACGCATGTCGCTTTTGTGACCTGGCTTGAGCAAGGGCGCAGCGAAGTTCGAGTCTTCGACTTTGAAAGCGGGAAGACCGAAACCGTCGTCGAGCAAGGCATCGCCGTTTCCTGGCTGAGGGATAAAATCGTCGTAACGATGAAGGACGGTCATGTCCGAGCATACGATTTGGCTACTGCGACCGTAGTGCCGGTAACGGATTACACCGTTTCGGCGGACGGGCCCAATACACTGGCTGCTTCCCCGAGTGGGGAATACATGGCATTGGTGCACCATCGCGAGGTTTGGCTCATTAGTCCCCATAATCCTTCCCATGCAACCAAACTAACGGACAGGTTCGAGAACACCTTCGGCGGCCTGATGTGGGCTCCTACGGGTGACAAGATCGCCTATGTGGCCGACAAAGCCATTTGGGTGACCACCCTGGGCCCACAAATCCACTCACAGCGAGTCTACATCTGGCCGGAACGGGGGCACCCCTGGGCGTTGACGTGGTCCCCTGACGGGAATGTTCTGGCCTTTCAAGGGCCGGAGGGCATCTCACTCGTAAACGCAGATGGTTCCGGGTTCAGAACCCTGATCCCGTATGGGGTATCTCCCGAGAAGAGTTATCTCTTTCCCGCATGGTCTCCCGAGGGAACAATGATGGCGGTCGAGCGGGAGAAGAACCTGTGGCTTCTCCTTCTTGCCCCACAGGAAAGTGATGCCGAGTAAGAAGGCGTTTGGCAACCCGTTGGAGATCCCGGCGGGCGCGTAGTCCCGACAGATAGTCCCCACACGGAGGCACAGAGGCACGGAGAGAAACGGTTATTGGGCGGACACTTCCCCCGTGTTCTCCGTGTCCCTGTGAGAGTTCTCGACGGTGCCAGAATCGATGGATACGTTGCGAGTCACAGTATGTGCTCCGTCCAGGGCAGTTATCAGGACGTAGGCCGCCAGGCCGGTAAAGGCCATGCTTCCGTATTGCAACAGATATTGCAAAAACACGTCCCCCAGAGGTCCCGAGAGTGAGCCGACTCCGGGGGCCTGAAGGGAACGCGTTTGCACAGGCATGCCCAAGAGGGCCAACACCCCGTTCAGGCGTGAGGGATCGACGCGCACCAATGCAGCCAAAGCAGCCACACCAACAAAGGCGATGGTGAGATGGACTACGAGCACGGTAGCAGGAAATCGGCGTCCTACGGAGGTGAGGCTCATGAGGGGAAGAAGAACCACAAGCCAAAAGGCGAACCACAAGGGCATGAGGTACGCATATCCCGAACCGACCAGGGTGTAATCAAATTCCAACCAGAAAGACCACAGCACAAAGCCGACGCTCCCGATAGCGCCCAAGGTAACGTAGGCAGGTTTTCTCATAAGTTGGCGCACGAGGAAAACGGAGGTGAATATGCCGGCCGTGATCAATAGATGAACGACCAATATGCGGGGCAAATGGACTATGCTCATGATTTGGGTGGAAGGCGGCGGCATTCCCCGGATGCGGAAGGACAGGTGCAAGCCCTCGAGCCCCAACAAAGTGCCAGTACCTATGAGGCCGATAAGGAGTGCTATCGTAGGCCAAAACCGACTGTGAGAACGGAGATGAAATAGCCCATACGCGGTGACCAGCACAACGATAATCACGTACACACTCAGGGCGAAGAGTCCGCCTATCCGGGCAATTTCCGACATGTACTGGGCCGGAGTAGCGATAATCGCCAGTCGGAGAAGCCCAAATGGAACGACTAATGGCATGATACCGATAAGCGAACTCATCCACGGGGACACGCTCCGCCCTTTCCATGCCAGGTACACGGCCAGCCCCGTCCAGAGGAGCAAGCTTGCCCAGAGCCTCGAAGGATGCCCCGTGCCCTTCACATAGATATCGTACAGGAGCAACCACCCAAGTCCCGTAGCCAGAACAGGCGTGATCTTCCAGGATACCACGTCTCGCCTCCTTCAAACTCCGTGGGGTCGATCAGACTCCCGAAGTCTTCAAGACTTCGGGAGTCTAGGAAACACCCTTCCCCCACAATCCCTCACC
The DNA here is from genome assembly GCA_015489285.1 of Anaerolineae bacterium. GTDB lineage: Bacteria > Chloroflexota > Anaerolineae > JAADDB01 > JAADDB01 > JAADDB01. Next base: position 3,031 of record WGAA01000125.1, read on the forward strand.
CCTCCTTGCGCGGGTCCATCACCCGCCCCAGGAAGAGTACGACCCCGGTATGACGTTCTACGATGGCGAAGATGAAGGGGTGGTCCACGGTCATGGTCACTGTGCCCCCAGGCCGACGCGCTCAAAACCCACCGGGCGGGCGGATGGACCAAGCGTCCACATCGTCCAGGAGCGGCTGCCGTTCCCCGCTCTCCGGTATCAGGCGATAGAGCGTCCACTTGCCGTCGACGTTTTGTGCCACCCACAGCGTATGTCCTTGGCCCATCCACCACATCTGCACGTACCCCTTCCCCATGTCGAAGACGCGCGTGGTCCCGCCCACCGGGTCGATCACGCGCACCGACCCCGGTTGTGTTCGGGCCAGGTAGCGGCCATCGGGGGAGAGGATCCCATCGCACCACCGCATGGGCTTCACTTTCACCCCCACACCCCGATCGTACACATAGCACGTCTTCTCCACCTGGAAGTTCAGAAATTGTCCCCAATAGCCCAGCCCATCCTCCACCCGGACGGGCTCCGGCCATTCCCACCGGTCCCCGCAGCCCTCGAGGGGATCGGCCAGGTACATGACCCGTTCTGGGTGGCTGGAGGAACGCACGGGAACCCCACGGCGGGGCAGGCACATGGGATGCGCTACATGGGCTTGGGCCCGCTTCCCGGTAGCGACATCCACCGCGGCGAAGTGGTCGGGGCCCTTGAGGCTGACGTAGGACGTGAGCGCGGTGTGGGCGTTGGCCCAAGCGATGACGGCCTCGAAATGTTCGTCGTCCGGGGTCAGGCGGCGAGGCGCAGATGCCCCTGTCACGGGGAGGCGCCACAGCGCGCCGCCTGTGGGACCAGCTCCCGTGCCGAAGGCTTCCACATCGTGGTACAGCACCCAGGCATCGTCCGGGGACCATTCGGGCCATGCCGCGTTGTGAGGGGGCGACGCGAGACGGCGCACCGCATGCGTCTGCACGTCGTACAGGTACAGGTTCGCCCGCCCCTCATGCCCGGAGAGGAAGAGAAACGCGGTCCCCGCGTGATTCCACACCGGTCGGTTTTCCACGAGAACGGCCCGGTCCGCGTCCTGGGGCATCCGCTTCCACGAGCGCCCTTCGGGCAGCAAACGGGGCATCACCACCCGATCCTCCCCCGTCTCCAGGGAGCGCAGGTGCAGCGAGCCGGACGCGCCTTCCTGCCGCCACTGTCGGAAGGTCACATAGGCCAGCCAACCGCGGTCCGGGGAAAGGGCCCAGAGGATGCCATCCCATCGGGGGTACTCCACCGGCGGAAGGACCTGCGTGATCTCCCCGCCCGCCAGCGGCACCCGCCACAGGCTTCCATCCTTCCGCTGCACCAGGGCAAAATCCTCGTTTTGCCGTGTTGGGGCCAAGGTCGCGGAAGTGGCCTTCAGCGAATCGAGGATGTGTTGCCCCACCCCGTTCAGAGTACCGGCCTCGGTGCAGAACTCGGGCATGAAGGTGAGTTTGATGCCCCGGCCCTCCACGGGCACGTACACGTCCACGCACACACTCCGCTGTCCCCAAACAGCGACCCCCTTCAACGCCCCCGCACGGACGAGTTCTCCCACTGCATCCTTCTCCCCGCTCTCACGTGCCTGAGCCACGGCTGCCTCAAACAACTTCTCCAGGTTCGCCGGGGCCTCCTGTAGGCCAACCACCAACCAGGGAGCACGCGGGTCCGGCCCGATGAAGTACGCTCCCGGCATCCGAGCGACCTTCCAGTCCGCGGGCAGTTCCAATGTCACCCGCAGGTCGTTAAACGCCTTCTCGTGCCACGCTGTGACGGTCATGGGTACCGGACCGGGCGTGGGAGGGATTGATTGGGGTACGCCGGGCGGAGGCGTTGGCTTGCCCCCGGCTTTCAGGACCCGCACTTCCGATGGGATGATGCTCTTTTCCGTGCTCGGTCGTCCTGTGGCCCGAAGCACATCCCCCGGGTGGATCTCCCTCAGGAGGATGGGACGGCCGTCCACGCCCAGGACGCGCGTCTTCTCCGTCAGGGCCAGATCGATGGGACCTTTCTCCGTCTCCAGGAGGATGACCCTGGCGCTAATCATCACGTCGGTCACCGTGCCCTCGACCGTGATCACGCCGGGAAGGGTGGACGTGGGATGGGCGCCCTCCGCCGCGGCAGCGATGGGCGTTGCAGGCGCACATCCGGTGAGAAGCAAGAGGACAACGAATATCCCTATCAGGGAGAAGTACTTACGCAAGTCCCCTCGGGAGGGTGCCGACCGGGCCTGGACGGATGGGCGCGTCCGGGGGGCAGGAGTCCCCCTCGTCGCCAGCAGGAAGGCGACCAGGCCGCTCACCGCGAGCCCCACGTACCGGGCCCAGAGGGAGAGGATGACCTGTGTCAGCGGGTACCGGGCCCAAGACCCGACGGCCGGCGGCGTGGAGGACGAGGCGGATCGGGAGAAGTGGAAAAGCGCGAGCACCCCGTCCAGGGTGGCGGAGTGCACACGGGTGAGGGCTTGCAGCACGGCCACCCCGGTAAACGCGGCCAGGAGCGTGACGACCAGCGTCCCCAGGGGATGACGTCGTCCCGCGGGAAGAAGGGCCGCCGCGGGCAGGACGACCGTCAACCAGAAGGTGAACCACAGGGCCATCAGCCGGGGGTAATCGGAACCGACCAGGCCGTAGTCGAATTCCAGCCAGAAGGACCAGAGAGAGGCCCCGACCACGCCCACGAGGATAAGGGCCGCCGTCCCTCGGTGGTCCGTCCACCGCTGCGTGAGGCCCACGGAGGCAAGGAGGATTCCGGTCATGCCCACGATGACCGGAAACTCGGCGAGGAAGAGGCGCAGGGACTCCATCCATCCGCCGGACGGGGACATCCGGCTTGAGGGGAACGCCAGACTGCCCACGGTCCAGAGTCCACTCCCCAGGAGGAGCAGGGCCAGGGCCGCGGCCAGAACACGGCGTCCCTCCGTACTCCCGAGCGAACGCTTGAGGTACACCCCCCAGGCCCCCAGGATCACCCCCAGCAGGCCGAAGAACCAGACCTTCGGGAGGATGGTGGAACCGGAGGCCGTCATCCCCCGGCTGCGGAGGAGGGAGTCCAACCAGAGGGGGAGGAGGAAGAGGCCGACGTACACCCAGGCCACCGCGGAGACACCCCAATCGGGGAGGCGCTTTTGCCGCACCGCGACCCCGAGCACGAAGAGGGTCCACGCTCCCAGAAGGAGCAGCATCCGCCCGGTGGGCAGGTACGAAGGGTACAGGATGGCAAGCAGGGCCACGACGCCCGGAACGACCACCAGTATGGGGGATAACCACGTTCTGTTCATGGTATGTTCTCCTTATCTGTCCAACACCGGCACGGTCGAGGATTCACGTCTCGCGGAGCGCTATTTCCCCTTCATCTGCCAGAAGAGACGCTCCGGACGCACGGTAAGGTTCCACGTTCCCGGCACCTGCCACTGTACCCCGGCCAGGGTGATGTCCAGCCGGGAGGGCAGCGCGTCGGGCGAGACGTCCACCAGGGGGACGCGCAGCAGGACACGCACCGGCTTATCCCGACACGCGTCCGGTGTGATGACACAATTCTCGTCCTCCCACACCAGCGTGCTGGCCCCACCCCGGACCGGGGACAGGGTCTGCCCGTCCCCCCGCACCTGGAGGAGGGGCATGGACAGGTATCCGCTCTCCAGCACATCCCGGGAAATGGGCTCCGAGAGGAGCCACACTTCGGGAGGAAGCTCGGCCAGCAGCCATCCTCGGGTGAAGTGCAGGGGGATGGGGCCGGGCTGAATTCGGGCATCCACGTCCAGACGGATGGCTGGCCGCCCCTTCACCTCCGTGTCCGGGGTCCAATGCCGGGGCAGGGATAGGGTGAGGGCCACAGGCGCCCTGCGGAAGAGGGTCACCGCGTTCACCTTCAGGGTGACGGAGCGGGTCGTAGGGGGCAACGGTCCGAAGACGATTCGTCCCGGGTGTGCTCGACCGCAGGCAGAAGGAGGCCACCCGGGAAGCGGTTGCGCTTCCCAGGTCCCTTCCTCTTCCCGACACCACTGGATGTGCCATTGGGGGTTCTGGGCTTGGCCGATGCCATCCTCCACCAGACGAGCGGAGACCCCCTGGAAGGTGGTGCCCTCGGGTACCGTCGCGTCCAGGTCGAACACCGTCACCCGGTCGGTGAGGGTGAGGGAGTCTACCCGCAGGGTGATGCCCCGGTCCGACGCGCGGGCTTTAGGGTGCAGAACCACCGGTCCCACCGAGGGGGGCAGTGCGGGCCGGGGGATGTCCCATTCGAAACGCCAGGGCCCCTTTATCGTCATCATCGCCTCCCGCACCCGGACGGTCAACGTGCCCCGGGGGAGGGAGTCCTTGGGAATGTCGAACACGACCCAGGAATGCGCGTCCGGGCCTCCCGATCTTTCCTGTATCGTGTGGATGTCCGACGCGTCCAAGGTCAGAGCGGCTACGGCTTTCCCCTCGACCTCCGAGGACTTCACGGAGAAAACGAGGCGATAGGCGTGCTCTCCCGGGGCATCGAGGAGTACGGCCCTTTCGATACGCACGGGCACCCCGTCCACGTCCAGAGACACGTCCAGAGGCCAGACGTCCCCCGGCTGCGGATGTTCCCCCAGATCCAGGGTGAAGGACCCGGCCACGGGGACCATCATCGTCACCTCGGGGATCACATAGGTCAGCCGCCGGGCCAGCGCGGAGACAGGCGCACGCACGTCCTCCCATGTCGTCGTTCGCGTGTTCGGAGATTCCTTCTTGGCAACGTGCAGGGGGGCAGTGTCCACCTCCTTGCCCACAACGGTCTGCGTCCCTCCGTCGGGCGGCCGGTAATAGACGTGACCCAGGTCGTCGTAGAGGAGGGGGGTCAAGTGCTGTGCGACCATCAGGCCGCTGTACCGTTCGGGAAATTCGGCCTGAATCTGGAGCGCGGTCTGGCCGGGGGTGTGGGCCACCCGCAGCAGGCGCAGGGTGATGCCGCCGTGGGTCTGCGGCGCCACGTCCGGCTCGTAGGGTTCGCTCAGCACGTTAGCCACCAGTGCGCTGTTCGCGGGGTAGACGACCAGCGGGATGCGCCAATCCCCCGCGGGCAGGCGAAACTCCTGGGCCACCGCACTCAGGTCCAGTTCCACCTGGTAGACGTTGGGGGGCAGA
>WGAA01000126.1 GCA_015489285.1 Anaerolineae bacterium
CCAGCAAACTGGGCCTCTTCGTCGCCTACAAACATCCCCAACTCTTCGACCTCCTCCACACGGGCAACGTGGCCCTGGTCAAGACCCTGGAACTGGACCCCACCTTCCTGCGGGAAATCAAAAACGCATCCCCCACGACCCTCGTCGTGGCTCGCTTGACCCCGCTGGAAGATGTGGATTGGATGAAGGTGGACCCCAAAGCCCTGGCCCGGAACTTCGTGAATCGCCTCATGCCGTTGGCCGGAGACGCCCGGCGACGTCCCTACATCGACGCGTGGGAGGCGTACAACGAACCCGTCGTCGAACAGCCCGAGGCCATGCAACGCCTGGCCGACTTCGAAGCCGAACGCACCCGACTTCTGGCCCGTGAGGGCATCCGTTCCTGCGTGGGCAACTTTCCCACCGGGCATCCCCGCCTGGAACTGTGGCCCCACTTCTTCCCCGCGCTCCGGGCCGTCAAAGAACACGACGGCTTCCTGGGGCTCCACGAGTACTCGGCCCCCTACATGTGGTTCGGCACGGGAACGCACCAGCTGAAACCCGGGGACGACGAAGGGGATGAGGGCTGGTTGACGTTGCGTTACCGCAAGGCATACCGCTACTACCTGCAACCCGCCGGCCTGGACGTCCCCCTGCTCATCACCGAAACGGGCATCGACGGTGCCGTTCACCCCCGGCCCGGCCCGGCCGGTCAAGGCTGGAAGGACTTCATCGCCTACTGGAAACAAGAAGGCCGCGTCACAACCACCCCTGAAGGTTTCTACGTGGAGCAACTCGCGTGGTATGATGCGCACTTGAGCCGGGACCCATACGTCCGGGGCGCGGCCATTTACGCCCTGGTCGTCTTCGGCCAATCCAGCTTTGAAATCGTCGGCACGTGTGCGGACATCCTGCGCCAATACCTGGCCGTCCATCCCCCTCGGGGGTGAAGCGAGGAGGTAAGAGATGAACGAATTCGACACGATGGGGCGTATGCTCATCGTCTTCGGGCTGCTGATCGCCGTGGTAGGCGTCCTCATGCTCCTCATGGGGCGGTTGGGCGCGTGGGGATTCGGCCGCTTGCCGGGGGATATCGTCATCCGGCGGGACAATTTCTCCTGTTTCTTCCCCCTGACGAGCATGATCCTGTTGAGCGTGCTACTCACCTTACTGCTGAACCTGCTCGTGCGATTGCTGGGACGATGACGCGCACCGAGGAATTCGACTACACCTTACCCCCGGACCGCATTGCCCAGACGCCGGTGGAGCCCCGGGACACCTCCCGACTCATGGTCGTGGAGCGGAAGACGGGGCACATCGCCCACCACCGCTTCTACGAACTGCCCGACATTCTCCGTCCGGGGGACGTGCTCGTGGCCAACGACAGTCGGGTCATCCCGGCTCGCCTGTTCGCCCGCAAGCCCACAGGGGGCCGGGTGGAGATCCTCCTCCTCGTCAAACGGGACCCGCGCACGTGGGAAGCCCTGGTGCGGGGACACCGAATACGGCCGGGAACCATCCTGCACCTGGAAGGGGCCGAGGATGTCCGCGCGGACGTCCTCGCGGTGACGCCCGCGGGAGGAAGGGTCCTGCGCTTCGACCGGCCCATCGACGACCTCCTTCCCCGGGTAGGACACGTCCCCCTTCCCCCGTACATCCGTCGTCCCCTGGAGGACCCCGAGCGCTATCAGACGGTCTACGCGCGGGAAGAAGGGTCGGCCGCGGCGCCCACGGCCGGGTTGCACTTCACTCCCCGGCTCATGCGTGCCCTGGAAGAACGGGGAATCACCTTCCACTACGTCACCCTCCACGTGGGGCTCGACACCTTCCGCCCCATCGATGAGGAGGAAGTGGAAGCCCACCGCATCCACAGCGAGTGGGCAGAGCTGGACCCGGAGACCGCGGCGGCGCTGAACCGGGCAAAGGCGGAGGGACGACGCATCGTCGCGGTAGGCACGACGAGTGTCCGTGTCCTGGAGACGGCCACCCACCCCGAACACGTCAAAGGGGAGGACGCCCGGGTCGGCTGGCCTGACGACACCCCTGCCCACGTCCCACGCCATCCCCTCGTTCCCTTCCGGGGTTGGACGGACCTTTACATCACGCCGGGCTTCGAATTTCGGGCGGTGGATGCCCTCATCACCAATTTCCACCTCCCCCGGTCCACCCTCCTCGTCCTCGTCGCGGCCTTCA
>WGAA01000127.1 GCA_015489285.1 Anaerolineae bacterium
GGATGTGGGCCAGCCGCGGGGTAATGTCGTAGCCGATGGCCCCCAACCAGGGGTGGGGGTACCGCCCCTTCTCGATGAGGACGGGGACGACCCGTTTGACGGTGTTCACGGGAATGGCAAAGCCGATCCCCGCGTTGGTCCCCGTGGGGCTGAAGATGGCCGAATTCACGCCGATGAGGTGACCGTCGCCGTCCAGCAGGGGGCCGCCCGAGTTCCCCCGGTTGATGGCCGCGTCCGTCTGGATGACTTTGCGCAGACGTCGCCCCTCCTGCGTCTCGATGGTGCGTCCCAGCGCGGAGATGACCCCCGCGGTGAGGGTGCGGTCGAACCGTCCGAAGGGGTTGCCGATGGCAATGGCCCGCTGCCCCACCTGGAGGGTGTCCGAATCCCCCAGGCGCTCGGAGAGGGGGACGAGGCCGGGGGGCACCTTGTCCACGTCCACCTGGAGGACGGCCAGGTCGTTGGGCGGATCCGCGCCGATGACGCGCGCGGGAAGGACTTCGTCCGCGATGAAGCTGACTTCGATGCTCTGCGCGTCTTCGATGACGTGGTAGTTTGTCACGATGTGCCCTTGCCGATCCCACAGGAAGCCGGAACCGGCCCCCTCCGCAGGGATGGGACCGTAAAAGAAGGAGTATTCCAGCACACGGGTGGTGATGTTCACCACCGAAGGCCCGATTTCCTTGTACACTCGGATCGTCCGCAGTTCCCCCACGTCGACCAGGGATTGCCCCTCCCCGGGAGGGATGAGGGTCGGCAGGGGAGAGGTGGGGGTCGGGAGCAGCCCGCCCGTACATTGTCCCGCGCCTCCCGTCTCCTCGCCACAGGGGGTGGGCGATGGGCTCGGGGTGGGTGTGGCCGTGGAGCGGGGGACCGGGGTGGCCGTGGGGGTGACCCGGACGGCGGCTTCTACTGCCGCGCGCTCCCGCGGGGCACGAAGGGAGGTGCACGCGGGAAGTGCGGTCAGGATCAGGAGTGCGGTGAGCAGCAGGATGAGGTTGCGTCTCATGGATAGTCCTCCTGAGGGGGCTCCTCCGGGGAGTCCTCCGGACCGGAGGGGGGTTCCGGCGCGGGTTTTTCCTCTTCCCGGATGGGTTCTGCGACCTCTTCCGCGGTCTCGGGTTCCGGTTCGGATTCGGAAGGGCCGGAGTCCAGCAGGGTGAGCATGTCCAGTTGGGCGTCGATCTCGGCGATGAGGGCGTGGACGACGTCTTCGCTGAGCAGTCCCTCCTGGAGGAAGGTGAGAAGGGCGGCGCGTTGGGCCCGCAGGGCTTCGACACGCGCCAGGTGGACGATGTGTTCCCGGAGCTCGGGGTGTTTTTCGAGCAGTTCGTCGATCTCCCGGACGACGTCTTCCTCCCGTTCGTTCAGTTCGGCTACGACGGTGTTCCACGCCTGAGGGATGAGGATCCCTTCCCGGTGCATCTTTTCCAGGTGCTGACGGGCCGCGCGCAGGGCAAGGAGTTGCCCCTGGAGACGTTCGTAGCGCAGGGAGAGGGTGCTCCGCCGTGTGAGCCCCACACCCCGGAGGATGAGGGGGATGGTGGTGCCCTGGACGAGGAGGGTGAAGAGGACCACGCCGAAGGTCATGGCCAGGAGTTGTCGTTCATGGGGGATGCCGCTCTCCACGAGGCTCAGGGCCAGGGCCAGGCTCACGGCCCCTCGCAGCCCTCCCCAGAAGAGGATGTGCTGGTAGGCCGCAGGGGGGGAGCGCCGCAGGGGGCGCAGGAGGAGGCTGAGGCCGTAGACCGCGATGGCCCGAGCCGTAAGCACCGCAAAGATGGCGATGATGATGGCGTTTAGGTTGGCCAACATTTCCTCGATGTGGACGTTCATGCCGATGAGGAGGAAGACGAAGGAGTTGGCCAGGAAGGCGACGTATTCCCAGAAGTTGAAGATGACGATGCGGCTGGTGGGCGACATGGTGCGCGGACCGATGTTGCCGTTGACGAGTCCGGCCATGACGACGGCCAACACGCCGCTTACGTGAAAGTGTTCTGCGGCCAGATAGGCCCCGTACGCCAGCACGGTGGTCAGTGTGGTCTCGATGAGGTAGTCGTCGATGTGGCGGATGATGTTGGCGACGATGTATCCCAGGAGAAGCCCGACGAGGATTCCCCCTCCGGCAATGCGCACGAAGGCCCAGACTCCGTCGAGGGGACGGAGTGCCCCTTCGAGGACGAGGAAGGTGGCGATTTGAAAGAGGACGATGGCCGTGCCGTCGTTGAAGAGGCTTTCCCCTTCGAGGAGGGCGCTGAGGCTCCGTGGGGCCCCCAGGGCTTTGAACGTCGCGGTCACGGAGACGGGGTCCGTGGCGGAGATGAGCGCGCCGAAGAGGATGGCCAGGGGCAGGGAGAGGACGTTCGCGCCGACGAGGATGGTCCCCACGATGACGGCACTCAGGGTGACGCCGACAACGGCCAGGGTGAGGATGGCCGCGGCGTTCTCCATCAAGTCCCGAACCTGGAGGTGGAACGCGGCTTCGAAGACGAGGGGCGGGAGGAAGAGGGCCAGGACGAGTTCATGGGTGAGGGTGAGATGCCATTCCCGTTGCACGGTAAGGGCAAATCCCGCCAGGACGAGGGCCACGGTGTAAGGGATCCGGATGTACCGGACGAGTGTGGCCACCAGCGAGACGACCAGGAGAATGACGACGATGGTCATTTCGGTGAGCATCAAGGAATCCATTTCACCCCTCCCTCACGTGTGGGGGTATTTTAACGCCCTTTTGCCCGTCGGCCAAGGGGAAACGTCGGGCGGCATACGTCATGCGTCAGGCGGCAGGCGCGGAGGAGGCGTTGGCGCGGTCGGATAAAGGTTGGCGGCATATTCGTGATGCGTGATGCGTAATGCGTAACTTGAAGACAAGGTTGGCTCTGTGGAGATAACCTTGTCTTCGCGCCGGCCCTTTTAATCGTTAATCGTCAATCGTTAATCGTTGTTTTCCTCCCAAACCCCTTATCCCCACGCCGACCTTATCCTCACGCCATCCGATTACTCGTTACCCTTCGAGTACGTTCCGTATTCCAGCGCGGCGTCGACCATGGCCAGGATGTTTTCCGCGGGGACGTCATCCATGATGGTGTGCACCGCGGCCAGCATGTAGCCCCCTCCGGGGGCCAGTTGTTCGATGACTCGCCGCACTTCCCGGCGGACGTCTTCGGGGGTGCCGTACGGCAGGACCCGGTGGGTGTCGATGCCCCCGCAGAAGACGAGGTTTTTGCCGTAGCGTTTTTTCAAAGTGGCCAGATCGGCCATGCGCCCCGCGGAGGTCTGGATGGGGTTCAGGATGTCGACCCCGATCTCGACCAGATCGTCCAGGAGGGGGAAGACGTCCCCGTCGGTGTGGAAGAGGACTTTGGCCCGGGTGCGTTCTTTGATGAACGCGATGTACTCCGCGTGCAGGGGTTTGAGGTAGCGTCGGTACATGCGTGGGGAGATGAGCAGGCTTGTCTGCGTGCCCAGGTCATCCCCGATCTTGACGATGTCCACGTTGTCCCCCAGGGCCTCCAGGAAAGGCGCCATCATGGCCTTGCAGAGGTCGGTGGTTTTGCGCAGGAGGGCCTGGGCGAACTCGGGATCTTCCACCAGGTCCATGAAGAAGCGCTCCATGCCGCGCAGGGCGATGGCCCGCTCGAAGGGGAAGAGGAGCCAGGGGGTGGCCATGATGGCGTACGTTCCCTCCCTGGCGAGGGCCTCCGCCCGTTCCTTCACCCCGCGAATGCGGCTGGGATCGTTGGGGTCGGGCCAGGGGTAATTCTCCAAGTCCTGGACGGATGTGGCTTCGGCGAGGGGGTGGATGTGGGGAAACCAGGTCCCGGGGGTCAACTCCACCTGGCCGATGCCCCAGGCATCGAAGAAGGGCTCGCCCGGGGCCCGTCGGGCGTTCTTCTCCACCACCCAATCGGGATGGCGATCCCACACCCCGCGGACATCCACGTGCAATCGGCGCAGGGTCTCCTCGTCGACCCGGACCGTACCCAGCTCGGGCCAGTCGTAGAGGAATTCGTCGGGGGCCTGGATGCCCAACAGCTTTTTGAGCTGACGATAGGGTTTGAGCCGCATACTCGTCGCGTTGCTCACGCCGATGACAATCGGCACCC
>WGAA01000128.1 GCA_015489285.1 Anaerolineae bacterium
GACGATATCCCCCTGGCCGCGTACGTCAATCCCCCATTGACAACCGTACGACTTCCCGCGCGCCGGCTCGGGGAAGAAGCGGCGCGACTCCTGGTCGCCCTGGTCGAAGGGCGTGAGGTGGAGTCCACTCACATCCTCCTGGACACAACGCTGGTCGTTCGGGCGTCGTGCGGCAGCAGGGACGCAAAGCCGTCCCCATAAGTAGGCCCTGTGTTCGTCCCAAGGAACCGTGCAGATTTAGCGGAAAGGAGGAGGTACCATGCGCAAGACGTTATGGCTCATCCCCATTCTCATTGTGGCCGTGGTGTTGGCGGCCTGCGCTAAACCCACCCCAGAGGTGAAGATCGTCAAAGAAACGGTCGTGGTCACCAAAGAAGTGGAGAAAGTGGTGACCAAAGAGGTCCAAAAGGTCATCACCAAAGAGGTAGAAAAGGTGGTGACCAAGGAAGTGGAGAAGGTCGTCACGAAGGAAGTGCCCACATCGCGGGGCGTCGTCACCGTACTGGGTGTCTGGGGCGGTGACGAGTACACCAACTTCCGCGATGCCGTCCTCCCCTTCACGGAGAAGACGGGCATAGGGATGGCCTTCGAGGGCACCCGAGACCTGGCAGCCGTGCTCACCACCCGCATCGAAGCGGGCAACCCGCCCGACCTGGCCATCCTCCCCAACCCCGGTCAACTCTACGAGCTGGCGGCAGAGGGCAAGCTGGTCCCCCTGGATTCCTTCATGGACAAGGACCAGCTCATCAAGGATTACGGTCAATCCTGGGTGGACATCGCCAGCTACGACGGGCACGTCTACGGCATTTTCTACAAAGTGGCCGTCAAGAGTCTGGTCTGGTACAATCCCAAGGCCTTCGCGGCCAAGGGGTACGAGATCCCCAAGACGTGGGATGAGATGATCGCCCTCTCCGACAAAATTGTGGCCGACGGGGGCACGCCCTGGTGCATCGGTCTGGAGAGCGGCTCGGCCAGCGGCTGGCCCGGCACCGACTGGATCGAGGACATCATGCTGCGCACGGCCGGCCCTGAGGTGTACGACAAGTGGGTACGCCACGAGATCCCGTGGACCGACCCCGCGGTGAAGAAGGCCTGGGAGCTCTTCGGCCAGATCGCGCGGAACGACAAGTACGTGTACGGCGGCACCACGGGCGAGCTCTCCACGAACTTCGGCGACGCGCCGCGGCCCATGTTCGACAATCCACCCGGATGCTACATGCACCGACAGGCGTCCTTCATCACCGGCTTCTTCCCCAAGGGCCTGAAACCGGGCGAGGACTACGACTTCTTCCCCTTCCCGCCCATCGACGAGAAGTGGGGGACGCCTGCCCTCGTCGCGGGGGATGTCATCGTCATGCTCAACGATACCCCCGAAGCCCGCAAACTGGTGGAATACCTGGCATCGCCTGAGCCCCAGGAAGCGTGGGCCAAGAAGGGCGGCTTCATCTCCGCCAACAAGAAGGTCTCCCTGGATGTCTACCCCGACGACCTGACCCGCAAGATGGCGGAGATGATCGTCAGCGCGAAGGTGGCCCGCTTCGACGGCTCGGACCTGATGCCCGCAGCGGTGGGTGCGGGCGCCTTCTGGAAGGGTGTGCTCGACTACGTGGGCGGTGCGGACCTGGACGCGGTCCTGGAGGAGATCGAGGCTGCGGCCCAGGACGCGTACTCGAAATAAGGTCCTTCCCGGCCGGTGGACGTGCGTCCACCGGCCGGCGTTTATTTCCCCGGAGGCGGATCATGTTGCACAAACGCCGCGATTGGGTCCCCTGGCTTTACATGGCTCCGGCCCTCCTCATTCTGGGCGTGTACCTGGTCTACCCCATTGTCGGGACCGTGTACTACAGCTTCTTCGACAAACGCTCGGAGCACTTTGTGGGGTGGGCCAACTACAAGTGGGCGTTGACGTCGAAAGTCATGCACATCGCGTTCCGCAACAACATCCTCTGGCTCATCTTCTTCACCGTGTTCGTCGTGGGTTTTGGCCTCGTATTGGCCGTCCTCGCGGATCGGGTCCGCTACGAATCCCCCCTCAAATCGATCATCTTCCTGCCCATGGCCATCTCCTTCGTGGGGGCCGGGGTGATCTGGAAGTTCGTGTACGCTTATCGCCCTAAGGGAGCGCCCCAGATCGGCCTGCTGAACGCCATCATTACCGCGCTGGGCGGGGAGCCGGTGGGATGGCTGGTCAACCGTCACGTGAACAATTTCGCGCTCATCGTGGTGGGCATCTGGGTGTGGACCGGCTTCTGCATGGTCGTCCTCTCCGCAGCGTACAAGGGCATCCCCAGGGAATTGCTGGAGGCGGCCCGGGTGGACGGGGCCACGGAGTGGCAGACGTTCCGTTACGTCACTTTGCCCCTGATGGTGCCCACCATCGCGGTGGTAACCACGACCATGGTCATCAACGTGCTCAAGGTCTTCGACATCGTGTACGTGATGACCAACGGTGACTTCGGCACCGAGGTGCTGGCCAACCGCATGTACAAGGAGATGTTCAACTTCCGCAATTACGGGCGGGCCAGCGCCATCGCGGTCATCCTCCTGCTGGCCATCATCCCCGTCATGCTCATCAACATTCGCCGGTTTCAGGAAGAGGAGGCCCTCCGATGATCCGCCGGGTAGAGACGACGTTGGCACAAGTGCCTTTGCACCTCATCCTGGTGGGCATGGCCCTGGCCTGGTTCATCCCCACCCTGGGGCTGCTCATCAGCTCCTTCCGCACCCAGGACGCGGTCCTCTCCAGCGGCTGGTGGACGGTGTTCCGCAATCCCTTCCTCGCGGGTCAGTTCACCCTGGAGAACTACCGGGCGGTCTTGGAAGCCCAGGGGATGGGACGGGCCTTCGTGAACAGCATTATCATCACCGTCCCCGCGACCTTCCTGCCCATCCTTGTCGCTGCCCTGGCGGCATACGCGTTCGCCTGGATGGACTTCCCCATGCGCCGCACCCTCTTCGTCATCGTGGTGGGGCTCCTCGTCGTGCCCTTGCAGATGACTCTGATCCCCATCCTGCGCCTGTACAACAGGACCCACCTGGCGGGCACCTTCCCCGGCATTTGGCTGGCCCACACCGGCTACGGGCTTCCCCTGGCCGTGTACCTGTTACGCAATTTCTTCGCGGAGATCCCCCGGGACCTGTTCGAATCCGCGTTCCTGGACGGCGCATCCCGCTGGACCGCGTTTACCCACATCCTCCTGCCCCTTTCCGTACCCGCGCTGGCATCCCTGGCCATTTTCCAGTTCATCTGGGTGTGGAACGACTTGCTGGTCGCTTTGGTGTACCTGGGAGGGACGGAGAAGGTCGCGCCGTTGACCGTGCGCTTGAGCAGCCTGGTGAACTCGCTGGGGCAAAACTGGCACCTGTTGACCGCGGCCGCGTTCATCTCCATGGCGTTGCCCCTGGTCATCTTCTTCTCCCTGCAACGCTACTTCGTGCGGGGCATTCTGGCCGGATCGGTGAAAGGGTGAGGTCACGGGACCGGGGGAATGGCCCGTGTGAAGTCCTCCTCCGGCCCGACGGGGAAAGGGAGGCGGCCGCGCCATCGGCGCGGTCCTCGTTCTTGGACGCGGAGTCAATGCGTGGCGTCGTCGACCTGGATGTGGGCTTCGCGGAGCGCGTCCAGGGCCCGCGGCAGATCTTCCTCCCGGAGGAGCACGTAATCGGTGTCATACGTGGAAAGCGCGAAGATGCTCACCCCGGCCGCGGCCAAGGGAGCAGCCAGGGCCAACAGGATACCCACCTCCTCGAAAGGAAGGGGGCCCTGCACCTTCAACGCGCGCCACCCGTGCGCCGCGCGCACCCCCGTCGGCACCCGCTCCGTCGGGCACA
>WGAA01000129.1 GCA_015489285.1 Anaerolineae bacterium
AACCCGTCCCCCGCGCCGGGGTGCGCCTCTGGCAGGATCGGACGTTCTGGGCTTACGTGGTCATTGTGGCCTTCATCTTCGCCACCCTGGCCTATGAGTACATCATCAATCTCCCCACCGGTTCCTACCTGGTCGACCGGGCGGGGCAGATCTTCGTCAACAGCCTCTTCACCCGGGTGGACCGGGGATTGCGGGTGCCCAACCCCCATCTCTTCTACATGCTCGTCTTTACCTGGCTCGTCCTCTCCCTGGTGACGACCGGCGAGGTGGCCCGCTCGCGGGGGATACAGGCGCCGGGGATGTGGCTGGGCGGTTGGGGGATAGTCACACTGGCCGCGTGGGGAGCGTTTCTGGTCATGGGATTCATTCAGGCGCATTTCCACGCGGTCGCGGCTCGGCTCCAGGTGCAGGCCTCCCGCTATCCCGAGACCATCCTCCAACTGGCCGATCACATGGCCTCCTTTCCCGTAGCCTATTACATCCTCCTTCTGTTGACCGTGCTCCTTCTCGGAGGTGTTTTGGGATGGGTGCGGACCGCCGGGATTCCGGGAGCCCGGCGATCGTGGGCCTGGGGAGTGGCCCTCCTCGCGCTGGTTCTGAGCGTGTACATGGGCTTCGGCCCCTGTCTGCGTCCCATTCGGGCGGACATCTACTTCAAGCAGGCCAAGGCCTTTAGCCGTGCGCGACGGTACGCCCAGGCCGAGGCCATCTTCCGCAAGATCGAACGCCTGGCGCCCCACGAGGACTATTATTACCTCTTCTACGGGAAGACGTTATTGGACCACGCCCAACAGGTTCAGGATCCCGCGGAACGGGAACGACTCCTCGCCCGCGCGGAGAAGGTGTTGTTGCGGGCGCGAGCCTTGAACCCCTTGAACGTGGACCACACGGCCAACCTGGGGCGGTTCTACATCGCCCGGGCCCGCATGGCCCGAGACCCGGAGCAACGCCGCGCGCTCGTGGAGAAAGCCCTCCACTACTTCGCCCAGGCCGTCTCCCTGAGCCCCAACAACGCGCGCCTGCGGGACGAGTACGGCATCGCGCTGCTGGAGGCCGGGCGGGAGGAGGAGGCGTTGCAGCAGTTGCGCAAGGCCCTGGAACTCGACGACACCTATTATCTCACCTACCTCTACCTGGGGGACTATTTCCGCACGCACAAGCAGTGGAAGCGGGCGGCCGAGTACTACGAGGAGGCGCTGAAACGGCACTCGCGGGACGTGACCGTTCTCAGTGCCTTGGCGTACGTGTACGCGCAAATGGGACGGGTGGATGAGGCCATCGCGTACAACGAACAGGTCCTGGCGCTCCGCCCCAACGATTATCCCACGTTGCGGAACCTGGCCCTGTTGTACAAGCAGAAGGGGGATACAGACCGGGCGCTCACCTACGCGGAGAAAGCCCTGCAGCTGGCCCCGCCCCGGGAGAAGGCGGCCCTGGAGCAGCTCATTCAGGAATTGAAGGAGGCCCGGGGCAAAGGATCATGAGTTCGCTGAACTTGCTTCCCCTGGTGTTCATTGCCCTTGGCGCCCTCCTCGTTGCCGCGGGGACAACGCCCCTCGTCCGACGCCTTGCCCCCCGCCTGGGGTGGGTGGACCGGCCCGCCGCGCGCAAGATGCACACGGTCCCCACCCCCCTGTTGGGCGGAGTGGCCATCTACGTGGCCTTTGTCTCCGCCCTCCTCTTCTTCGGGGACCGGTTCTACATTCGGCAGGTGGTGAGTATCTTCGTGGGTGCGACGGCCGTCTCCCTGATGGGCCTGTGGGACGACCGTCGGTCCCTGCCCGTGGGGATCAAGTTCCTCGGCCAGTGGCTTGCGGCCGCTCTCCTCGTCCTGACGGGCATCCAGGTACACCTCTTCCACGCGCCCTGGATCGACGTCCCCCTAACCCTTTTCTGGGTGGTGGGGATAACGAATGCCCTGAATTTGCTGGACAACATGGATGGGCTGGCCGGGGGCATTGCTGCCATCGCTGCGGCCCACTTCACCCTTCTGGCGACCATGAGTGGGCAATACCTGGTCGGCGCGCTGGCCGCGGCCCTCTTCGGCGCCTGTTTGGGATTCCTCATCTACAACTTCAACCCGGCCCGCATCTTCATGGGGGACAGTGGGAGCCTGTTCCTGGGCTTTCTCCTGGCCACCCTGGGCATCAAACTCCGCTTCCCGGACAACGTCTACATCGTCACCTGGATGGTCCCCGTCCTCGTCCTGGGCGTTCCCCTCTTCGACACCACCCTCGTCTTCCTCTCCCGCCTGCGACGGGGGTTGAACCCGCTGACCACGCCGGGCAAGGATCACGTCTCCCACCGGCTGGTGCAGCGCGGCCTGAGCCCGCGGGAAGCCGTCCTCCTCCTCTACCTGGTGGCCGGGGGGTTGGGGGAAGTGGCCCTCTTCGTGGCCCAGGCCGACGTGCTGACGGGATACGTCATCGGGGGCATCGTTCTCGTCCTTGCCCTGTGGGCTCTGTGGCGTTTGGAATGCTGTTATGAACGGGAGGACACACGCGGATGACCGAGCTACGTCTTTTCACCCAAGGCATCGTCTACACCCCGAGCGAACGTTGGGCACCGGGCGCCGTTCTCGTTCGGGGAAGCCGCATTGTGGATGTGGGGCCCGCGGCCGCGTTCACATCCGTGCGCAACGCGGAGATCATCGACCTCCAGGGCGCGGTTCTCACCCCCGGCCTGGTGGACATCCACATGCACGGGCTCCACGGACATGACGTCATGGGCCCCGACCTCCCCCGGGTAGCCCACCTCCTGCCCCGCTACGGCGTGACCTCCTTCGTCCCCACGACACTGACCTTCCCCTGGGACGAGGTCCTCCGCCGGTTGGAGGAGATGACCGCGGCCTGGGACCGGGTGGAAGGGGGAGCGGAGGCCCTGGGCATTCACATCGAAGGCCCGCATCTCTCCCCCAAACGGCCGGGCATGGCCAACGCGTCCTGGACGCGTCCCCTCACCCTGGAGGATGTGGACACCCTCCAGCGGGTGACGGGGGGACGGGTGCGCATGATCACCTTCGCGCCCGAGGAGACGGATGCGGTCCGGCTGTTGCCGTACCTGCGGGCCCAGGGGATCCTCCCCGTCATCGGTCACTCGGACGCGACGTTCCGGCAGGTGGGCCCGTGGGTCGACCTGGGCCTGCATATGGCGACCCACACGTTCAACGCCATGCGCGGCCTTCACCACCGGGAGCCGGGTGTGGTCGGCGCGGTCCTCTACTACGACGACATCGTCGCCCAGCTCATCGCGGACGGACACCACGTCCATCCCGCGGTCATGGACCTGCTCATCCGGGTCAAAGGGCCGGACCGGGTCGCCCTCATATCCGACGCGGCCCCCCTGGCCGGGTCCCCGCCGGGGGAGTACATGTGGGGCAGCTACCGGGTCGTCGTGGACGGGGAGACGGTACGCCTGCCGGACGGGACCCTGGCCGGCGCCCACGCGCTCCTGGACACGGGCCTGCGCACCATGATCCGCACCCTCCTCCTTCCCCCGGAGACGGCGCTCATCATGGCCTGTCGCACCCCGGCCCGGGCCCTGGGCCTTCCCAAGGGGGAGATCCGTCCCGGCTTCGACGCGGACCTAGTCGTCTGGGACGAGACGTGGCGTCCCACCCAGGTGTACGTGAAGGGGCGACCGGTCTACACGCGAGAGTGACATGTTCAACTGGTACCTCATCTTCACCCTCATCTCCCTGGTCTACGTAGGGAAGGCCTTCCAGACCGCCTACACCCTGTGGCGGCAATGGGCCACCTTCTGGGACGATGACATCACGCCCCAGGACCGCCAACTGGCCCGGGAGGTGGGCTTCTTCTTCCTCATACCCATCAGCATCTTCTTCCACGAAGTCGGCCACGCCCTGGCCACCTGGATGGTGGGCGGACGGGTCGCGGCCTTTCGCTGGTACATTTACTGGGGGTACGTCCAACCCGTCGGATACTTCACTCCGGCCCAGGATTGGTGGATTGCCCTTTCGGGGAACGTGGTCAGCCTCCTCTTCGGCCTGGGCCTGTTGACGTGGGGCTATTGGGGCCGACTTCGCCCCCGCATCCTGCACGAACTCTTCCTGGAAACGGGCTACTTCCTGGCCATGTACACCCTGGTCGGCTATCCCCTCCTCTCCCTGTTGGGACTGGTGGGGGATTGGGTCGTCATTTACGACTTTCGGCGGACGCCGCTGCTCAGCGCGGCAACGGGCCTCGTCCACCTGGCCCTCACGGTGGGACTGTGGCGCTGGTGGAACCATCCCGCGGTCGTCCACCGCCGTCTCCTCCTCGTCCAGGGGACGGGGGAGGAAATGCCCGCGGCCCCCGAGGGTGAAGAAGGGGAGGGGCTGGAACGAACCCTCCACGCGGCCAGAAACTACCTGCAAATGGGACATCCCCCTTCGGCGATTCATCTCCTGGAAGGGGCGCGCGAGCGCGTGGGGGACGATCCCCGGGTTCTCGCCCTCCTGGGGGAAAGCTGGCTTCACCAACAGCGGCCGGGCAAAGCCATTCCCCTCTTGCGTCAGGCCCTGGCCTCCGGCGCGCTTTCCCCCGAGGAGACCCAGGCCACACGGGACCTGCTGGCTCTGGCCTTCCTGCTGGACGACCGCGTCCGTGAGGCCATCGCCCTCTTCGAGCAGGCGGATCCCCATATCCCGCGGCCGGTGCTCTTCCTCTATTGGGAAGGGGTGGCCTACCTCAAGGGTGGAGAGCGCGTGCAGGCCCTGGCGCGGTTTCGGGCCTTTCTCGAGCGGGCCGAGGGGGAACCCGCGTTGGCCGAGTGGGTGCAGTACGCGCGGGCCTTCGTCGAGGAGCTCGCGGGGGAGGAAGATGTCTGACAACTTCGGCGGAAATTCCCCCGCCCCCTGAGATGTGCTAAAATGCACGTTCGGATGTGCACTTCATTTCCTAACACCGAGAGTCCCAACACAAAGGAGGTCTTGGGCGATGGCCGAGAAGCACGAGCTGCAAAAGGATGTGGTGGGATCGGAAATCCCCCCCGAAGTCGTCGGAAAACACGGTCTGGTCGTGGGCCCGACCTTTGAGGAGATGTTACACCCCTGGAAGATTCCGCCCCATATCCGCAAGAAAGCCATCGAGATGAAGAAGAAGGACCCGCTGAACCCCATCAACCTCTACAACATCACCTGGCGGGACGAGAACGATGAGATCTACCACATGGTCTTGCCCCACGAGCTCACCGGCGTGGACGCGGAAATCGTCGTCATTTACGCCAAGGATTTCCCCAGCGGGAGCCACAAGGTGGGCGCCACGTACTCCGTCCTCGTGGAAAAGGAGCTCCTGGGGGAGGTGGACCCGAACAAGCACATTCTCGTCTGGCCGAGCACGGGGAACTACGGTATCGGCGGGGCCTGGGTGGGATGCCGGATGGGCTTTCGTTCCATCGTCATCCTCCCGGAGGAGATGAGCAAGGAGCGTTTCGAGATCATCCGCCGCTACGGCGCGGAGATCATCGCCACCCCCGGGTCCGAATCCAACGTGAAGGAAATTTACGATAAGACCTGGGAGCTGCGACGTCAGGACCCGGAACACATTCGGGTGCTCAACCAGTTCGAGGTGTTCGGCAACTATCGTTTCCACTACTACGTGACCGGGAACACGGTCATCGAGCTGGCCGCGGAGCTGCAGAAAAAGGGCATCGGCAAGGGGAAGGTGGCCGCGTTCGTCTCCGCGATGGGGTCCGCAGGGACCATTGCCGCGGGGGACCGGCTGAAGCAGGAGTGGCCCGACCACAAGATCGTGGGCCTGGAGCCCATCCAATGTCCCACCCTCTACTGGAACGGCTACGGCGCGCACGACATCCAGGGCATCGGGGACAAGCATGTGACCTGGATCCACAACGTGTGGAACATGGACGCGATCATGGCCGTGGACGACCTGGAGGCCAAGAAGGGGCTCCAGCTCCTCACCGAGGAACCCGGCTGGAAGGTGCTCATCGACCGCTACGGCATCCCCGAGGATCAGGTGATGAAGATGTCCCAGATCTTCGGCATCAGCGGCGTGGCCAACGTCATGGGCGCGATCAAGACGGCCAAGTTCTACGGCTTCGGCAAGGACGACGTCATCGTGACCGTCCTCACCGACGCCATCGACCGCTACCGTTCGGTGATGCGGCAGATGACCGAACAGTACGGGCCCATGGATGAGGTGGAGGCGGTGGTGCGCACGGAGCTCGTTTTCCGCAATCAGAAGCTGGATTGGATCAAAGAGGGCACCCGGGATACCCACAATCAGTGGCACAATCTCAAGTACTACACCTGGATCGAGCAGCAGGGGAAGACGTTGGAGGAGCTGGAAGCCCAACGGAATCCCGAGTACTGGCGCAAGCAGCAGGAGATGGTGTACGAGATCGACCGACTCATCCGGGAAGAACGGGGGTTCTGAGGGCGAAAGGGGGACGTGGGGCAACCCGATGGTGGGTGTCCCCGCGTCCCCGCCTTTCGCGAAGCTGAGGAAGGGATCATGCCTTATCAGGTCGTGGACGGTCGACGGTGGTTTTACGCGGTACACCCGGGGGACCCGGAACGGCCCCCGGTCGTCCTCATCCACGGGGCCGGTGGGAACCATCTTGTGTGGCCGGCCCAGGTACGCCGCCTCCCCCACTACACGGTCTACGCGCCGGATCTCCCCGGGCACGGGCGCTCCGAAGGTCCCGCGCTCCCCTCCATCCCCGCGTACCGGGACGCGCTCCTCGCCTGGGCGGATGCCCTCGGGCTGGAGACGTTCGTCCCGGTGGGGCATTCGATGGGGGGCGCCATTGCCCA
>WGAA01000130.1 GCA_015489285.1 Anaerolineae bacterium
CCAACTTACGCATCACGCATTACGAATCACGTCATCACGCATCACGTCCTCAAGCCAAGATACGTCTACAGCGCCGACATTCTCACCGGCGCCTGACGCATGACGGATGACGAATGACGAACGAATGGGTGACCCAGCAACGCCGGGCGCTAAACCGCCCGGCTCATTATAGCGAAGGCCTGCGGCCTATGGCTAACGAGTCACGAGTAACGAGTAACTGCCTGGCGTGAAGATAAAGTGGACTTTACCAAGCCAACTTCTCTTCAAGTTACGCATCACGCATTACGCATCACGCCAAATCGCGCCTGCTGTGCCGACGTTCTCACCGGCGCCTGACGCATGACGGGTGACGAATGGAGTGACGCCTCTGGTTCAATCCGGCCGCACCGCGCCGGGGAGGACGACGTGGATGACGGTGCCTTTGCCCTCTTCACTGGAGACCTCGATGGTGCCCCCGTGGGCGCGCACGGCTTCCTCCACCAGGGTGAGGCCCAGCCCGCTGCCGGGGATGCCGTATTCCACGTTGCTGGCCCGGTAAAAGCGGTCGAAGATGAGGCCCAATTCCTCCGCGGGGATGCCCATGCCTGTATCCTCCACCTCCAGGTGCAGGTCCTGCCCCTCGGCCCAGGCCCGAATCCACACGTGACCCCCGGCAGGGGTGAACTTCATGGCGTTCTCCAGCAGGTGGCGCACAATCTGCTCGAAGAGATGGGCATCCACCCAGGCCCGATGGGCGTCCTTCGCGATATCCACCTTCACGTCCAGCGCGTGACGCAGCCGTTCCATCAGGCGGGTGACGAGCTCCCCCACCACCGTGGGGACGCTCACGTACTCCCGGTAGACGGTGTGGCCGTTGGCTTCCAGCTGGGCCAGATCCAGGTACATCTCCACCATGTCCAGCAAATCGTCGGCCCGCTGTTCGATGATGCGCAGGGCTTCCGGCCAGAGGGGAGGCGCGTCGGGGGGGAGCTGGGACATGAGGAGCTCCGCGTAGCCGCGGATGACCGCGATGGGGGTGCGGAGCTCATGGGTGACGTTGGCGAACATCTGCTCCTTGAGCCGCTTGAGCCGTTCCCGTTCGGTGATGTCCAGGAAGCTGATAAGGTATCCCGACGTTTCATCCCCGTTGAGGGAGGAGATGGTGAGCAGGAGGGTGAATTCCCGTTCGTCGACTTCGACGGTCCACTCCAGCGGTTGGTCCGTCCGGCACTGGGGGTCGGTGAAGCGGCTCTGCATGTTCAGGAAGGATTCTCCCAGGAGTTCGCTGATGGGGCGCCCGACGAGGGCCTGAGGGGTGGTTTGCCAGAGGCGCGCCGCGGCCTCGTTGGCCCGCTTCACCACCCAATCGGGGCCGACGAGGAGGATGCCGGCCAGGGTGTGGCGCAGCAGGGTCTCCACTTCCGCGCGGCGCCGCAACGCCTCCGCGAAGATCTGGGCCCGCTCCAGGGCAAGGGTGGTGTACTGGAGCACCAGGCGCACATCCTCCGCCGGCAGGTGGGCCACATCCTCCCCCCCGCCTATGCACACCAGCCCCAGATCCCGCGTGCTCAACCAGAAGGGCAGGACAAGGACGTGGGTTTCGGTGGGAGTGAAGAACACGTTCCACTCCCAGGCGGTGAGGTCGGGGGATCCACCCCGCACGAAAAGGGTGGGCCGGCCGTGTTCCAGGACATCCGCGAAAGTGGGGCACATGGTACGGTGGAAAACGTGACCGGACTGCGCCAGAGGCCCCTCTTTGTCCCGGTGCCCCATCGCTTCCACCCGCAGGGCAGGGGGCTCCTCCAGATAACGGAAGACGGCGACACTTTCCACGTTGTAAGTGTCGAGGAGGCGACGAACGAGGGTGTTCAGGATCTCCTCCGGGTACATGGAGGCCCCCACGTGTTCGAGGAGGTTGAAGAGCCGCTGCTTGTCCTCCTGTTCGTCGAGGACGCGCTGGAGCGCGTCGCGGGCCAGGTTCACATACGTTTCGATGACGGGGGGCATGTCCTCGTGCCTTTCCAGTTCGGGAATTTCGATGAGGAGTTCCTGTTCACCGGCGGCCAGGGGGAAGTGCCAGCAGGGGGAGGTGAGTTCCGGTTCGGGACAGGGTGGGTGCGGGAGGAGGCGGACACGGGCGCGAGGGTATCCGTGACTTCTGAGCGCGTGTTGCAGCGTTTCCGTCACCTGAGCCGGGGTGCGGCTGCGCAGGAGCGTCTGGATGTACTCTGTTAACTTATCGTCCTGCAAATGAGCGTCCGTTTCCGCGTATTTCATCATCCATCCCGACGGTTTTCGACCCCGGATGGGGGACTCGTTCCCGTTCAACTGATGGGACGACGCCCCTCCAGGGCCTGTGCCAGCGTTTGTTGGTCCGCGTACTCCAGGTCCCCACCGATGGGGAGCCCGTGGGCCAGGCGGGTGATACGCACCCCTAGGGGTTCCAGAAGGCGGGCGATGTACATGGCCGTGGCTTCCCCCTCCATGTTCGGGTTGGTCGCCAGGATGACCTCCCGTACCTCCTCCTTCTGCACCCGTTCCACGAGCTCGTTGATGCGCAAATCCTCGGGGCCCACGTTGGCCAGGGGGTTGATGGCCCCGTGAAGGACGTGGTAGAGACCCCGGTATGCCCCCGTCCTCTCGATGGCGACGATGTCCAGCGGCTCCTCGACCACGCAAATCGTGTGTTGGTCCCGGCCGGGATCCGCGCAGATGGAGCAGAGCTCCCCCTGGGCGACGTTGAAACATCGCCGGCAGTAGTGAATTTCCTCTTTTAAGGCTTTCAACGCGTCGGCCAAGTCCAGGGCAACGTCGTTGGGCGCCCGCAGGAGGAAGTAGGTCAGACGGGCGGCTGTTTTGGGACCGATGCCCGGCAGTCGGGAAAAGGCTTCGATGGTCCGTTCAATGGGATCGCTCATGGACCCTCACCTCAAAACAGCCCGGGGATGGAAAGACCGCCGGTAATGGCCCCCATGCGCTCGGCAGCCAGCTCCTGGGCCTTGGCAATGGCCTGGTTGACCGCCGATATGATCATGTCTTGGAGCATGTCCACATCTTCCGGGTCCAGCAGGTCCGGGTCGATGTGAAGTTCCTTCAGGTTCAAACTTCCCGTCATGACCGCCCGTACGGCCCCCCCGCCTACGGTGACTTCCACAATCTCCTCGGCGAGGCTTTGCTGAACTTGCGCCATTTCCTCCTGCATTCGCTGGACCTGTTCCAACAGGTCCATGGGCCCTCCCCCGCGCATTTTTCCTCCTGCGCGGGGCATTTTACGTTTTTTCGGACGTGCCATGCTCGAGCCTCCTTGTGCTTATTTTATATTGGATTGCGTCTATCTGAACCTGACAATTCCATGACAATGTGGATATACATCGGCACTTTCCGCGACAGGAAAGGGAAAAGGGGCTTTTTTGCAAAGGATATCTTCGGGTGTATGGACGCAGTTATTGGATGTCCACGACCTGTCCCCCCTGTTGTACCGCTTCTTTGACCAGGGGATCTTTGAGCACTTCGGACATGCGACTTTGTCCCGTGGATGGCGCGGCGCTCGTGGAGTCGTCCTCATCTGCGGTGGGGATGTATTCTCCTTTGACGAAGCAGCGGACGCGGTAGTCCCGGCCCAGGAGTTTGGAGATGACCTGGGCGACGAGGTTCAGGTTCTCCCCCTGCTGGATCAGGTC
>WGAA01000131.1 GCA_015489285.1 Anaerolineae bacterium
CCTAACGCTACATCGTGAGTAACGAGTAACGGAGTAACAAGTAAACAAGTAATTGGTTGGCGCGGACACAAGGTTATCGCCACAAAGCCGAGCTTGTCTCCAAGTTACGCATTACGCATCACGAATCACGTCATCACGTCAAGATGCGCCTGCAGTGCCGACCTTCTCACCGGCGCATGACGCCTGACGCATGACGTTACGCATTACGCATCATGTATCACGTATCACGCATGACGGATGATGCCTGAGACCACATCTTGGGATGAGGACCGTATAGGGGCACGATGCTAAGGGAACTCTTCATTCGAGATTTTGGGATAATCGACAACCTGCACATCACCTTTGCCCCCGGGCTCAACGTGCTCACGGGGGAAACCGGGGCCGGGAAATCCATGCTCGTGGACGCGGTCACGGCCATCCTGGGCGCCCGGGCCCAGCCCGAATGGCTCCGCGCCGGCGCGTCCCGAGCCCTTGTCGAAGGCATCTTCGACCTTTCCCCCTCGGTCAGGGAACACATCACCGCCTTCCTCGCCGAACACGGCCTTGAAGGGGATGAGGACACCCTCATTCTCTCCCGAGAACTGCGGGCCAACGGGCGCAGCCTCGCCCGCATCAACGGTCGGGTCGTCACCGCCGCCCTCCTGGCCGAAGTGGGCCGTCTCCTCGTGGACATCCACGGACAGGGGGCCCACCTCTCCCTTCTGCGCCCGCGGGCTCAACTCTTCCTCCTCGACCGCTTTGCCCACCTGGAGGACCTGCGCGCGGCCGTGGCCGAAGAGGTCGCCCGGCTCAGGGCCGTGCGCAAGGAGATGGAGGCGCTGCGCCGCAACGAACGGGAACTGGCCCAACGCGCGGACCTGCTGGCCTACCAGATCCGGGAGATCGAGGAGGCCCAGCTCGAACCCGGGGAGGAGGAAGCCCTGGAAGCCGAGCGACGCCGTTTGGCCCACGCGGTCCAGCTCAGCGAAGGCATCGAACAAGCCCTGCAGGCCCTAGAAGGGGACACGGGAACCCTGCCCGGCGTCATCGACCTCCTGGGGGAAGTCGGCACCCGACTCCTTCGCCTGAGCGACCTGGACGCATCCCTGGGGCCCCTGGCCCAACAGGCCGAACTCCTGGCGGACCAGGTAAACGACCTCCTGCGGGAACTCGCCCACTATCGGGATACCCTGGAATTCAACCCCCGACGCCTGGAGGAGGTGGAAGAACGTCTGGCCCTCATCCGCGGCCTGAAGCGCAAATACGGCGACACGGTGGAAGACATCCTCGCCTACGCAGCCCAGGCCGCGGAAGAGCTCGCCCGCATCGAACACGCGGACGAACGCCTGGCCGACCTCGAGGCGGAGGAAGCCGCGCTCCTGGAGAACCTGGGCCGTCTGGCCGCGGACCTCTCCCGGCGGCGGCACGCCGCGGCCCAAGCCCTGGCCCGGGCCGTGGAACAGGAACTGAAGGACCTGCGCATGGAACACACCCAATTCCGTGTGCACATCACCCAGGAAGAGGACCCCCGGGGCATCCCCGTCGAAGGGCGTCGCCTGGCCTTCGACAGCACCGGCATCGACCGGGTGGAATTCCTCGTCAGCACCAACCCCGGGGAACCCCTGCGACCTCTGGCCCGAGTCGCCTCCGGGGGGGAGACTGCCCGGCTCATGCTCGCCCTCAAGACCGTCCTCGCCCACGCGGACCCCGTCCCCACCCTCATTTTCGACGAGATCGACGTGGGCATCGGCGGTCGTCTGGGGAGCGTCGTGGGCCGAAAATTGCGCCAGCTTGCGGAGACCCACCAGGTCCTCTGCGTGACCCATCTCCCCCAGCTGGCCGCGCACAGCACGCATCACATCCACGTGCGGAAAGAGGTCGCGGGGGAAAGAACCGTGGTGCGCGTGCGCGTGCTCGAAGGGGAAGAACGGGTGCGGGAACTGGCCGCCATGCTGGGTGCGCCCACCCAAACAGGCCTTCAAAGCGCCTACGAACTCCTACAACAAGCCCAACAAGGAGGGAGACCGCCTAAGACCTCATGATAGATAAGACCCGTCTTGTGGACACCTTTCTCACCCTCGTTCGCATCGACAGCCCATCCGGCCACGAGGAACGCATCGGCCGATACCTCCTCGACCTCCTCCGTGACTTAGGGGCGGATGGGCACATGGACGACCTGGGGAACATTCTCGTCCAATGGCCCGGCAACGGGCCCGGGGACGCGATCATGCTCAACGCGCACATGGACACGGTGGGCACGGACCGCGGCATCGAGCCCGTCGTGCGGGAAGGCGTCATCTACTCCCGGGGGGAGACCATCCTGGGCGCGGACGACAAAGCCGGCCTGGCCATCATCATCGAAGTCCTGCGCGTCCTGCGGGATCACCCCGACTTCCCCCATCCTCCCCTCGACATCCTCTTTACCGTGGGGGAGGAACGGGGGCTCATCGGCGCTCGGGGCGTGGATATGGGCGCCCTGCGCGCGCGTCGGGGCGTGGTGCTGGACAGTGGGGGGCCCATCGGGACCATTGTCGTGGCGGCCCCGTACCAGGATCGGCACCATTTCACCGTGCACGGTCGGGCCAGCCATGCCGGGGTGGAACCGGAAAAGGGGATCAACGCCATCCGCGTCGCGGCCGAAGCCATCGCGGCTATGCCCCTGGGGCGCATCGACGAGGAGACCACGGCCAACGTGGGTGTCATCCGGGGAGGCGTGGCCACCAACATCGTCCCGGACCGGGTGGACGTTGACTCGGAAGCCCGCAGCCGCGCGGAGGCCAAGCTGATCGCCCAGACGGAGGCGATGATCCGCGCCTTCCGAGAGGCGGCTCAACGTCACGGAGCCCGTTTGCACGTGGAACATCGGCGTTTGTACAATGGGTACCGGCACGCGCCGGATTCCCCTCTGGTGCGCTGGATTGCCGAAGCGGCCCGGGCCCTGGGCCTCACCCCCATCTACAAGGAAGCGGGAGGGGGCACCGACGCCAACGTGTTCAACGAGCGGGGATTGCCGACGGTCGTCATCAGCACCGGTCAGACGGCCGTGCACACGCCCGAGGAACACATTGCCATCCAAGACCTGTACGACGCGGCCCGGTGGGTTCTGGAGATCGTCCGTCGGGGCGCGACAACCCAACATCCCAAATGAGCGGAGGTCTCATGTCCGAAAACGAACTTCGTCGTACCCTGAAGAGCCTCATTGCGGACGCCCGCCGTCTGCAGGGGGAATTCCAACATTACTGGAGCCCCGAAGGGGAGAACGTCTCCCAGCTGGAGATCTTCATCGACCCCGACCTGTATCGCTTCATCGAACGCATTTACAAGGACGCGCTGGATTTCTTCGCCCGCGTGGAAGCGCTGGAATCCCTGCTGAACGAGGAATAGGGAAGGCGTCATGCGTCATCCGTCATACGTCATCCGTCATGCGTCAGGCGCTAAGAGGCGGTCGGCGTGTTAGGATGAGGCTCGGCATCGGGTACGTGATGCGTGATGCGTAATGCGTAACGTTATGCGTCAGGCGTCATGCGACGGTGAGAACGTCGGCACAGCAGGCGCATCTTGACGTGATGACGTGATGCGTGATGCGTAATGCGTAACGTTATGCGTCAGGCGTCATGCGACGGTGAGAACGTCGGCACAGC
>WGAA01000132.1 GCA_015489285.1 Anaerolineae bacterium
GTGCCCGGCGTGGCCACCGGGGACTTCGGCTTCTCCACCACGGACACGGAGGACGTCTGGCGGTTGGAGACGTGGGATTGGTCCAACGGCACGATCAACCTCACCCTTTCCGGGAGCAAGGATTCCTGGCACTTCTACGTGATCACGTACGACGGATACGTGTTGCGGGTGTACTACGACGGCAAGTTGAAGCGCAGCGTGTACGGGGTCACGCTGAAAACCGCGCCTGGCCCCATCTACCTGGGCATGCACAACTACCAGTACTTCGACGGCATGGTGGATCATGTCAGTTTCTGGAATCGGGCCCTGAGCGAGGATGAAATCCGGCGGATCATGCATCAGCCGTTGCAGGGGAACGAGAGTGGGCTCCTCGCCTATTACGAGTTCGACGGCGCGGCCGGTCGGGTCTTCAACGCGGTGGACGGCCGTGAGGAGACCCTGAAGAACGGCGTCGCCAAGGCCACATCCTCCGCGCCCATCGGGGCGGGCAAGACGGTCATCGCCTCGGAAGCCCCGGGGGTGGTGGACTTCTCCCAGGCCGGGGTGAGCATGAACTTCCACACCGCGAGGACGTACACCCTTCTCGTCTCCCGCCTCGACATCGATCCCAACACCCTGGCCGGAATTCCTGCCGGACAGGTGGCCCTGGACAACCAGTACTGGGTCATCCACCGTTACGGCTACCGGTCCTTCGACGCGGACGTGACGTTTACCGTCTCGGAGGACCTGACGGACACGGATGAAGCCCTCCCCAGCCGCATCCTGCTCTACGCGCGGGACCTGGGTTCCGATGGCAGTTGGTCCCTGGTGGGCGCGGCGACAAGCGTGGACGCGAACGCGAACAGCGCCACCTTCGCCCACATCACCGCGTTCAACAAGCAATTCCTGATCGTGCGGGACACGACCATCACGCCCACCCCCACGCCGACGGCCACCGCGACACCCACGGCCACCGCGACGGCTACCGAGACACCCACACCGGTGCCACCGACGGCCACCGCGACCGCCACACCGGCGCCCACATCGACCGCGACATCTACGCCTACGCCGGCGCCGACGTTTACGGCGACCGTGACCGCCACATCCACGTCCACACCGGCACCGACATCCACGGCCACGGCCACGCCGACGCCTGCACCCACCGACACACCCACGCCGGTGCCGCCGACGCCGACGAACACCTTCACGCCGACGCCGACCCCTCTGCCCACCGCGACACCCACCCCTTGCTGGACGAACCTGGGTGGGGTGACCTTCCAGGACCTGAACAAGGACGGCATCTTCCAGTACGGGCGAGAGCCGCGCATCCCCCACGTGAAGGTCATCATCAACGGCACCCGGCATCGGGTGGTGGAGAGCAACGACAACGGCTGGTGGCAGGTAGGGGGGCTGCCGTTAGGCTATTACACCATCACCGTGGAAACGCCGGACGGCTATGTGCTCACCTCGGATGCCGTGTATCAGGTGAACATCTCCACCCCGTGCTTCACCTGGTTCTACCTGAACTTCGGCTTTGCCCTCGCGCCCACGCCCACACCCACGCCAACGCCCACACCGACGATGACACCCACGCCCACCGCAACGCCGACACCGACGACGGGCCGGGTGGAGGGTGAAGTCTGGCAGGACGTGAACCGCAACGGGGAGCGGGACGCGGACGAACCCGGCATCCCGGGCGTGACGGTTCGGCTGGATGAGGTGATGGGGCTCGAGGCCCTGCTCGAATGGGAGACGACCACGGACGAGGATGGCAAATTCGTCTTCGCGGAAATCCCGCCGGGCACCTACACCCTGACCCTCATCCGACCGGGGAGCAGTTACCCCACTACCCAGGACACGGTCACCGTCACCACCCAGGCGAACACCGTGGTGCATGTGGGCTTCGGTCTCTATCCCCTGGAACGCCACCTCTACATCCCCGCGGTCGTGCGCTGACCCCAACCGAGGGGGAGGGGCCACAGACTCCTCCCCCTCGGGACACCTCGAAACCGTAGCGGGATGTGCCCCCCGTGGCCTCTGAATTTCGTCCCCCTCACTTTGACACCCCTTCCACACGACCGTATAATGGGGCATCGACTCGCCGGGCCAACCGGAACACTTCAGACTTCCGAAATCTTGCAGACCAGGGGAGTCTGAACAGAGGATGAACCGATGAGCTTGAAAGAACGCATCGAAAGGGATTTGAAGGAAGCGATGAAGCAGGGAGACGCCGCGCGCAAGCGCGCGCTGCGCACCCTGATGACGGCTATCAGCCGTGCGGAACGGGCCGGGAGCACGTTGCGGGAGTTGAGCGACGAGGAGATCATCGCCATCATCGCCAAGGAGGCGAAGCAGCGGGAAGAATCCATCGAAGCTTATGAAAAGGGCGGACGGCAGGATCTGGTCGCCGAAGAACGGGCGGAACTGGAGGTCCTGCGTTCCTATCTCCCCCGTCAACTTACACGGGAGGAAATTGAAGCTCGGGCCCGAGAGGTCATCGCGCAGGTGGGCGCCCGCAGTCCGAAGGACATGGGCAAGGTCATGAAAGTCCTCATGGCCGAAATGCGCGGACGTGCGGACGGCCGCGTGGTGAACCAGATCGTGCGCGAGTTGCTTGCCAATCCGCGATGAATTTGCACCCGCAGCACCTATGGGAGGCGTTTCAGTCCGCGCGAGCCCAACCTACCCGGCCGGGTGAAGGTCCCCGAGGGCTCGACATCTTCCGCGTCCTCCTCATCTCCTTGCTCTTCTTTCTCGTGGCCCTCTTCGTCCTCGTCGCGGACATCATGCCCCGGGAGCGGGTTCAGCTGGACGTGGGGGACGTGTCCCCCGTCGACATTCGGGCCCCCCGCAGCATCCGCTACGAGAGTGAGGTCCTGACGCGCGCGGCCCGGGAAAAGGCGGCCAGAGCGATCCCCGAAGTCTACGACCCTCCTCAACCCCAAGTCGCCCGCCAGCAGATCAACCGCCTCAAGGACATCATCGATTTCATCGACTCGGTGCGGGCCAACCCCTACGCGGACGAAGAGGAGAAGGTCCAGGAGATCCGGGCCATCAGCGACCTCTCCCTGCCCGAGGACATGGCCCGAGCCATCGTCACCATGTCCGAGGCGCACTGGCGGCTTGTGGCCAACGAGAGCGTGGAAACCCTGCGCCTGGCCATGAGCCGGGAGATCCGGGAGAGCGAGCTGGCCGTCGTTCGCAGCAACGTCCCCCTCCTCGTGGACCAGACCCGGCTCACGGAGCAGGAGGCGGCCATCGTCACCCGGATTGTGCAGGCCCTCCTGCGGGCGAACACCTTCCCCAATCCCCAGAAGACGGAGCGCCTGCGCCAGAAGGCGCGCGAGGCCGTGGAGCCCGTCGTCGTCCAGTACGAGGCCGGGGAAACCATCGTCCGCTCCGGGGAGGTGGTCACCGAAGCCCAGGTGGAGGCCCTGGACAAGCTGGGACTTCGCCAGCGGCGTCTCACCTGGCCCCGGGTCATCAGCATGGGGCTCCTTCTCCTCCTCTTCTGGAGCACGGTGCTCCTCTACACCTATCGCCAGTACCCCACCTTTTGGACGGACATGTGGACCCCGTGGGTGTTCTACGCCTTCGTCACCGGTGGCCTCGTCCTGGCCAAGGCCCTGGTGCCCGGTCGGAGCCTTCTGGCCTTTACCTATCCCCTGGGCGCGCTGGCCATTACCATCAGCACCGTGCAGAACCGGGGGCTTTCCTGGATCACCATCATCTACATGGCCCTGATCATCGGGCGCCTGGCCGACGATTCCCTCCTCCTCACGGCCCATGCCGGCCTGGGCGCCTTCTTCATGGTCCTCGTGGCCGACCGGGCGGAGCGGTTGGCGACCTTTCTCTGGGGCGCGGTGGCCCTGGCCGGGGTGCAGATCCTCGTCATTCTCATGTTTGCCCTGGGCAACGGCACCCTGGACGTGAACAACGTCTTGGGGGAAAGTCTGGCCTCCCTCGTCAACAGTGTCCTCTCGGCCAGCCTGGCCCTGGTCAACTTCTACCTCCTGGGCTTCCTCCTGGGCATCACGACCATCCTCCAGCTCATGGACCTGGCCCGACCGAACCATCCCCTGCTCCAGCAACTGGTGACGAAGGCGCCGGGTACCTACTATCACTCCCTCATCGTCAGTAACCTGGCGGAGCACGCGGCCGCGGCCATCGGCGCGGACGCGTTCCTCACCCGTGTGGGCACCTATTACCACGATATCGGCAAGATCAAGCGCCCCCACTACTTCACGGAGAACCAGCACGGCGGCGTGAATCCCCACGAACACCTGGATCCCCGCACCAGCGCGCAGATCATCATCAGCCACGTGCCCGACGGGCTGGCCCTCGCCCGCCAGTATCGTCTTCCCCGCCGCATCCAGGATTTCATCGCCGAGCACCACGGGACCACCCTGGTAGCGTACTTCTACCGGAAGGCCGTGGAGGCCGCGGGCGATCCCTCCGCGGTGAACGAGGCGGATTTCCGCTATCCGGGGCCCAAACCGCGCAGTAAGGAGACGGCCGTCCTCATGCTGGCCGACGCGGTGGAGGCCATTGCCCGGGCGCAGCAGCCCACCACCCGGGAGGAGATCGAAAACATCGTCCACTCCCTCATCATGCGCCGCCTGGAGGAGGGCCAGCTGGACGATGCCCCCATCACCATGCGGGATCTGAAACGGGTGGCCCAGGTGTTCGTGGAGATGCTGGTCGGGGTGTACCACACACGGGTCAATTACCCGGAAGAACCGAAAGAAGAGGAAAAGGAGAAGGAGGCGTCGACCACGTCATGAACGAGGATGTCCTGACGGTCCGACCCGTGCCGGCCCTGCGCGGCCGCCTTCGCCCCCCCGGGGATAAGTCCATCTCCCACCGGGCGGTGATCCTCGCCGCGCTGGCCCGGGGACGCAGTCGCGTGCGGGGATTCCTCTACGGGGGGGATTGTGAGGCCACCCTCGACGCGGTGCGCGGCCTGGGGGTGAATGTGGAACGCCCCGCGCGGGACGAACTCCTCCTGGAGAGTCCGGGGCCCCAGGGCTGGCATGAGCCCGCGGATGTCATCGACTGCCGCAATTCGGGGACGAGCATCCGCCTGCTCAGCGGCCTCCTTTCCGGTCCCCCCTTCTTCTCCGTCCTCACCGGGTCCGCCCAACTCCGACGGCGACCCATGGACCGGGTGACCGTTCCCCTGCGGCGCATGGGCGCGACCATTCTCGGCCGGGCCGAGGGACGCTATGCCCCCCTTGCGGTGCAGGGGGGAGGGTTGCGCGGCATCGAGTACACGCTGCCCATCCCTTCCGCGCAGGTGAAATCCGCGCTCATCCTGGCCGGGCTCTTTGCCCGGGGGGAGACGCGCGTGCGGGAGCCGGGGCCGGCTCGCGATCACACGGAGCGCATGTTGCAGGCGCTGGGGGCCCCCGTTCACGTCCGGAAATCCCTCATCACCGTTTCCCCCCTGGAGACCCCCCTCC
>WGAA01000133.1 GCA_015489285.1 Anaerolineae bacterium
AGCGCGAAGATGCTCACCCCGGCCGCGGCCAAGGGAGCAGCCAGGGCCAACAGGATACCCACCTCCTCGAAAGGAAGGGGGCCCTGCACCTTCAACGCGCGCCACCCGTGCGCCGCGCGCACCCCCGTCGGCACCCGCTCCGTCGGGCACAGGAGGGAAAGCTCCTCCTCGGTGCGCACCACCGCGAAGAAGGCCCCCGACATGGCCCACGCGGGCACGGGTTCACCGGGCTCCAAGCGGCATATGCTGAGGGGAATGGGTAACACGCGAACACGAACCTTCATGGCTATGTTGCCGCCAAAGGCCCAGACTTCCGAAGTACTCAAGACTTCGGAAGTCTGGGACAGGCGCCTTATTCCACCAGGAGGTGTCCCTCGACGATGTAGGGACGCTTCTTGGTCAGCGCTTTGACCGCGTCCTCGAACACGTTCAGCGTCTCGTCGATGACCGCGTCGTCGTGGCTGTAGGAGAGGAACCAGGGCTCCCGGTCATCCACGTCGGGCAGGACCCCGCGCTCGATGAGTTCCATGACCAGGTACTGATACGCGACTTCGTCCGCGTCCTGGTAATCGCGGAAATCGTACGGCTCCGTGTCCCGTCCGAGGAGGACGCCGAACATGGCAGGGACGCCGGTGAGCACGTGCGGGATGCCGGCCCGGGTCAGGATCTCGTCGATGCCCTGCATCAGCCGCTTCCCCCGCTTCGCGATGGTCTCCAACACCGGCTCCGTCTCCAACATCTCCAGGGTCGCGTTGGCCGCCGCGGTGCCCACCACGTTTCCACTGTACGTACCGCCCAGGGCCACCTGGCCGGGTTCCACCACGCTCATGACCTCCTCCTTGCCCCCAATGGCGGCAATCGGGAACCCGTTCCCCAGGGCCTTGGCGTAGGTGACCAGATCGGCCTTCACCCCGAAGTACTCCTGGGCTCCCCCGTTGGCGATGCGGAACCCCGTCTTCACCTCGTCGAAGATGAGGACGATCTCGTACTTATCGCAGAGCTCCCGGATGAGCTCCAGCCACCCCGGACGGGGCATTACCGCGCCCGCGTTCCCCAGGATGGGCTCCACGATGATGGCCGCCAGGTCCGCCCAGGACTCCTTCACCGTCTTCTCCAGCATCTTGAAGTCGTTGTAAGGCACGTTGTACACGTACTGCTGGATATCCTCGGGGATGCCCGAACTGGCCTGGACGTTGATGGGGCTCTTGCGGGCACCGAGGACGCCGCGCGGGGCCGAAGCCGTGCTGAAGAGGACATAATCGTGCATCCCGTGGTATTGCCCCTCGAACTTGATGAACCCTTCCCGGTCCGTGTAAGCCCGGGCAATGCGCAACGCGTGCATCGTTGCCTCGGTCCCCGTGTTCGTCAAGCGGACCTTATCCACCCCCGTCATGCGGGTAATGCGCTTGGCCAGCTCGATCTCCAGAGGCGTGGTCCACGCGAAGAGCGTCCCGTTGCGGATCTCCTTGGCCACCCGATCGACCACCGAGGGGTAGGCATGACCGAGAATGATGGGGCCGAAGCCCAGGCGGTAATCGATGTAGCGGTTCTCATCCGCATCCCAGATGTAAGGTCCCTGGCCCCGAGTAACGACCAGCGTGTACTCATCTCCCCAATAGCGGAAGTTGGAGTTCACGCCGAAAGGTATGTATTTCTTCGCCTCCTGGAAGAGCTGTAACGTCTTTTCCAGCTTCGGACTCATGATGCTTTCCTCCTTTTTCTGGATTTAGGTATAGCTTCTGGCAACGCATGTAGCGAATATGAAAGGGGTCTCCTCCGTGCCGCGTCCGTGTGGGATAGGTGGACGCCCCTCCCACGCCACGTGAGAAGAACCGGACGAAGGGAGGACGCGCGGCGGGATCGCCGACTTCGACCGGGGACCAGAACCCACGTACTCCGGACGCGGTCCGCCTGCCCCGCGTGCGCGATAGGACGTGTTCGTTGGAGAAATCCGGTGGGACGTCAGACGGGAGCCATCAGGGGAACATCTGGGGGGATGCCCGCGGTGAATGCGACAACACGCCACCCCAGCGCCTGGGCGCGCCAGGGACTCAGGGTAGGAACATACGCTTGGCTACTCTCTCTGTTGCCTTCACTGTCCATGATCGGCCTCCACTCCACGAGCAGGCCCACCGGAGGATCCTGCGTGAATCCTCCGGTGGACTCACACCTCAAGCAATTGGACCTACCTCGACAATTTCCTCGGTTACTATGATACCCCGCCGGGCCAATTCGGCAAAAAACGGCTCCGCGGGAAACGCCTGTTCCGGTGGCAACACCCCCACGCCCAACGTCTTCCCGTGGGCGATGAGCTGCGCGCCGATGGAAAGGGGAATCCCCACGTTCTTGAAATACGCGGACTCCCCACCCCACTCCTCCTGGGGAGGATGCTGATTCCGGAAAGTGCACTTCACCTGCCGTCCGTTACGCTCCCCCAGGACCTCCACGACCAGGCCGTAAGCCCACACGGGGTTTTCCTTACAGATGGGGAGATGCCAGAGAATATCGCGCACCGCGTCGATGGCCGCCATCTCCTGCCCCTGGATTCGGACGGGCGTCGTCGTCAACATGCCCGCGCGCATGAGCGCGCCCATCAAATCCATGACATGAGGGGGGAAACAGCCCCGTACGGCCGCGCGCCGCAATCCCGGATAGGAGTGGGGCAATGTGTTCGCCTCGTCGTGGGGCACATAGTACACCTTTTGCTCCCCGATGAGGTCGTGGAAGCGGACCACCTTTTCGCCGGACATGGGCGGTGCGGGGTGCCACTTCCCGTCCTCGTAGTACACCTCCTGCCGCTCCTCCCCTTCCGGGTTGAACTCCCACAACGTCGTCTGGAGGAGTCCGGGGGAAGGGGCCAGGCTGCGGAATGCGGCGAAGTAAATGTCCACGGACTCGATGCGGTCCAGCAGCTCGGCCGCGCGGCGTACCATCATGTTCGTCGTGCCCGGCGTCGCGCCCACACCGGGGACGAAGATCATCCCCTTTCTCGCGGCCTCCTCGTGCAGGGCGAACTGGGGATCGTCGCTGGAAAGGTCCAGGCCGTTGACGCCGACCTCCACGCACACCTTGTTGACCACGTAATCGTACTTATAGGGGAGGCCGTTGACGACCACGTCGAATTGGGGGAACACCTTGCGCATCGCGTCTTCGTCATTCGCGTCGAAGAACATGACCTTGACCCGCGGGTCGTTCAACTCCGCGGCCAACGCCTCTCCTGCCTCGACGTCGTACTCCGCGATGACGATCTCCTCGAAATCGCTGTAGCGGGACAGATCGCGCGTCGCCTCCTTGGCGACCGCCCCTGCACCACCTAAGACAATCGCTCGCATAGAAAACATCCTCCTTGAATTGAATTTTTTGGTACGGCTCCCCGGACCTCCGGGTCACTCCGCGGCCCCGTGGGGGGCGATCTCACGGCCCAATCCCTTGGCCCGGGCCCGCCGGTACACTTCGGGGAGAATGGCCGCGTACTCTCCCCAGATGCCCAGCGCGATGTAGACGATGATCTCCTCCGGCCCTTCCCGACCGGGCCGTCGGCCGGCCACGATGTCCGGCCACTCCGCGTGCACCCGATCCGGACCAAACCGACCTTCCGCGATGAGCTGCTTCAACTCCGGGACCCGAGGCGCCACATACTTCCACCGGTCCACCACCACCTTGTGGGCCCGGGTGATCACCTCGGGCTGGATCTCCTGATAAGACCCCAGCTTGGCCAGGAAGACCCCCGGCTTGAGCCATTCCCACTCCACCAGGGGCTGATCCCCCGTGGTGACGGTCACGATGATGTCCGCAGCCCGAACGGCCCGTTCCCGTTCCTCCAGAGGGACGGGTTCCACGGGGAAGCCGAGCTCCGGTTCCAGCTCCGCCGCGTAGGCTCGAGCCGCCTCCGGCCGGATGTCCAGGATGTAGGCCCTTTCCGGGCGAAAGCGGGTCGCCAGCGCGCGCAAGTGCATCCGGCCCAACGTGCCCGCGCCGAAAATCGTCACCACCTTCGAGTCCTTGCGGGCCAGCCACTGGGCCGTGACCGTCGTCGACGCGCCCGTCTTCAACGCGGTCACCCATTCGGCCTCCATGTAGGATACGGGCAATCCCGTCTGCGCGTCGAACAGGAGCACGACGGAGGACGTGGTTCCCACCCCAAAACGTTCGGGATTCTGGGGGAAGAAGGAGAAAGTCTTCACGTACGCGTACTCCTCCCCCTCCAGGTACCCGGCAAAGGGCTTGATGAAACCGTTCGTCCCCACGTTCATGTAGAACTTATCGCCGACGACCTTCCCCTCCGCGTCGGCACGGATGCCGATCTCAGCCAGGTCGACGGCTTCGGCAACGTCCAGCGTCTGGGCCACATCTTCATTGGTCAGATACCGTATCGACCCCATCCTTTCGTCTCCTTCAGCACACGGATTTAGAAGAGAATGCCCTCGCCTTCGCCGCGACGGAGGCGCTCCCCCACGTAC
This sequence comes from Anaerolineae bacterium, assembly GCA_015489285.1. Classification (GTDB taxonomy): domain Bacteria; phylum Chloroflexota; class Anaerolineae; order JAADDB01; family JAADDB01; genus JAADDB01. The sequence goes on from WGAA01000133.1 coordinate 4,461, forward strand.
ACGATGAGGATCTCCACCACGACGATGAGGCTGGAGATGGCGTTTATCACGGGCAGATTCTTGGCAAAACGAAGCGCGGACCACACCCAGATGGGGAAAGTCACCTGGGAACCGATGACAAAGTGAGTGACCACGAACGCGTCGAAAGACCAGCTGAAGGCGAAGATCCCCGCGGCGATGACCGCGGGCGCGATGATGGGAAGCGTCACCAGGCGGAACGTCTCCAGCGCGCTCGCGCCCAAATCCCGGGCCGCCTCCTCCAGGGACGGATCGAACTGGTGAAGGCGGGCCGCGACAATGACCGCCACCAGAGGCACATCAAAACTGATGTGGCTCAGGATGACCGTGAAAAGGGATAAGGGCAGCTTGATCAGGTTGAAGAAGAGGAGGAGGGAAATCCCCAACAACAGCCAGGGCATGACCACGGGAATGGCGATGTACCCCGTGAAGAGGGAACGTCCCTTGTAGCGGTACTTGGCCATCCCGTTGGCCGCCATGACCCCCAGGATGAGACTGAACACGGTGACGACCGCGGCCACCCACAGGGAGTTGAACAGGGCGTGGAGCAGATCCTCCCGGCTGAACGCAATCTTGTACCAGCGCAAGGTGAAGCCGTTCCAGGGCAGGCTCATGATCTTCGAATCGTTGAAGGAGAAGATGATAAGCAGGAGAATGGGCAAATAGATGAGGAAGGCCACGACCAGCGCCGTGTACAATCCCAGCCAGAAGGACGCTCGCTTCAGTCGACTCACGGTCTCCCTCCTACATGAGCTCTTCGATGCCCGAGATCTTGATGACCAGGGCCACGAGAACCAGGGTGACGAAGAGGAGGATGAACCCGATGGCAGAACCTAATCCCCAGTTCCCCGCGGCCAGGAATTGGGATTCGATGACGTTTCCCAGCATGTATCCCGACGGCCCGCCGACGATGGAGGGAATGGCAAATTCCCCCAGCATGGGGATATACACCAGGACGAAGGAGGCAAAGAGGCCGGGGACACTCAAGGGCAGGTATATGTAGCGGAACACATCCCACCGCCCCGCGCCCAGGTCCCGGGCTGCCTCCACGATCTCCGGGGGCACCCCCTTCAAGGCCACGTACACGGGAATGACCACGTAGGGGAGCCACTCGTGGATGAGCACGATCATCACGGCCGTACGGCTGTAGAGGAGGAAGCGGAGGGGCTCATCGATGAGCCCCAGGTACATGAGGGCCATGTTGATGATGCCGGAGCGGCCCAGGACGATCTTCCAGGCGTAGATGCGGATGAGGTAATTGATCTCCACGGGAATGATGAGCAGGTAAATGACCAAGGTGTCGTAGCGGCGCACCATCCGGGCCAGGAAGTAGGCAATGGGATAGCCCACGAGCACGAGGACGATCATCACCCCCGTGACGATGACGAAGGTGTTCCACAAGATGCGCAGGTAGGTGGGATTGCTCAGAAAGGCCCGGTAATTCTCCAGGGTAAACGCGGGCTCCAGGTGCATGAACCCGGACTTCCAGAAACTCATGATGAAGAGGAGCGCCATGGGCGCGTAGAAGAGGAGCAGCAGGTACACGAAGGGCGGGAACACGTTCAGGACCAGCCCCGCGTACTGCTGGATGGTGCGCCGCCAGCGTTCATAGCGGTAAGGTATGGCCGCTGCTGTCACCCTGCAATCCCCTTTCCGTATTCACGAGATACTTCGTCGATGGTCTCCTCGAACAGGTCACAGGCCTTGCGGAAGAGCTCCGCAGGCATGTTCAGCGCGGGGAGCCACCGGATCCACCACAGACCGCGCTCGTGGATGCCGACCACACCTTTGTTGATGAGCCGCCGGTGAATCTGCCGGGTCAGCTCCTTGGCCGGGGCTTTGCTCTCCTTGTCTTCCACGAACTCGACGGCCAGGTAGACCCCTTTGATGCGGACGTCCCCGACGATCTCGTACTTCTGGACCCAGGGCTCCATGCGCTCCTTGGCGATGGCCTCCAGCCGGGCCACGTTCTCCAGCGCGCGTTCCTTCTCCAGGGCCTCGATACCCGCCAGCGCGCCGGCACACGCCGCGGGTTGCCAGGCAAACGTCCCGCCCAGGTACAGGTTGTCGGACGCGGTCATCACCTCGTCGGTTCCCATGACCGCAGCGATGGGAAGCGCGCCCCCGGAAAGGGCCTTCGCCAGGGGCATCAAATCCACCTTGTCGACGGCTTCCGGCCAGTGTTCGATGGCGAACATCTTCCCGGTCCGGCCGAACCCGGTCTGCACCTCATCGTCGATCATGACCCAGCCGTATTTCTCGCCCATTTCGTGCAGGCGCTCGATCCAGCCGTCCGGGGGAATGAAGACGCCGTTTTCCCCCTGGATGGGCTCGTAGAGGACGCCGGCGATGGTGTCCGGCGCGGTCTCATAGCGCAAAACCACGTCCTCGATGTAGTCGAGACACGCCAGGTTGCACTGGGGATACGTTTGCTTGAAGGGACAACGATAGCAAGTGGGATAAGGGACGTGGATGAAGCCGTGGATGTATTCCTTGATCCCGTGGGTGACATCGGGGGACGTGGGGCCCGCGCCCGCGGCGCCGTAATTCCCCCCGTGGAAGGAGCCGTGGAAGGTGATCATGAAATAACGCTTGGTCTTCTCCCGGGCCAACCGCATGGCAGCTTCGACGGCCTCGGTGCCCGTCGTGTCCGGGGCGACCCGGGTCAGCTGGGGCGGGGTGATCTCGGCCAGCTTCTCCGCCAGGTCGAAGAGGTGCACGTCGGTCACGTAATCGGTGCACTCGACCCCTCCGCTCTCGTAAAGGGCCTCGACCGTCTTCTCCAACACCGGTTTATACCCCGCGCCCAGGGGGGTAGAGGCCCATCCGGTGACCATGTCGATGTACCGGTTTCCGTCCACATCCTCGATGAACCAGGTGTACTTGCGGCGCATGATAAAGGGCACATCCTTGTCCACGTACCAGGCCTTGAAGAACAGGCGCTTCTCCTTCTCGTGGTAAGCCTGACTCTTGGGCCCGGGTACGGGCGTCACCATGCGCGGTCCCAGGTTCTTGTCCGGCGTGTCCATCGTTCGTACCTCCTCTCCTTAGGGTGATATCGTCAGTCTTTGAGGACCAAACTGCGGTCGGGACGCCAGTAGATCCACACCTCGTCGTCCCACGTGATCTTCCAGATTTCCGCGTCCTTGCTGATGTTCTGGGCGAAGATGCGGACCTTTTGTCCGGTGGGAAGGCGTACGATGAATTCGGTGCTCACCCCTGTGTAGATCATGTCATCGACGCGGCCGCGCAGGATGTTGTACTGGGAGTTGTGCGGTTTCTCACGGCTGATGTAGATCTTTTCGGGGCGGACGGAGACACTGACCGCTTCGCCGACCCGGATATCCCCCACGGGAATGCCCCAAATCTGGGCCAGGCCGGGAACGTCCACGAGGACCATGCCTCCCTCGACTTTGGTCACCTTCCCCTCGAAGAAGTTGGTGTTGCCGATGAAGTGGGCCACGAATCGGTTGACCGGTTGTTCGTAAATGGTCTTGGGGTCCCCGATTTGCAGGATCTTCCCCCGGTCCATGACCGCGATGCGGTCGGCCATGGTCAACGCCTCCCCCTGGTCGTGGGTCACGTAGATGAAGGTGATGCCCACCTCTTCCTGGATGCGCACGAGTTCCAGCTGGAGCTCCTGGCGGATCTTCAGGTCGAGCGCGCCCAGGGGTTCGTCAAGGAGGAGGACCTTGGGGTGCATGATAAGGGCGCGAATGAGGGCGACCCGTTGCTTTTCCCCACCCGAGAGCTGTCGTGGGTACTTGTGCTCATAGCCCCGCAAATGCACCATCTCCAGAAACCGGGTGACTTCCCGGCGGATTTTCTCCTCGGGCCACTTGTGACGGCGGGGCCCGAAGGCCACGTTCTCGAACACGGTGAGGTGGGGAAAGAGCGCGTAGTTTTGGAAGACGATGTTGATGTCGCGCTTCTCCGGGGGCCAGTAGGTAATCCGCTCCCCGCCCAGGTACACCTCTCCCTCATCGGGGACGGTCAACCCCCCGATGATGCGCAATGTGGTCGTCTTGCCGCTGCCGCTGGGGCCAAGGAGGGAGAAGAATTCTCCCGGGGCGACGGAAAAGGAAACATCGTCGACTGCCACGAGTTGGCCGAAGCGTTTCACCAGGTGCTGGACTTCCAAACCCTGTTCCTGTGCCATACCCCTTTCTTG
>WGAA01000134.1 GCA_015489285.1 Anaerolineae bacterium
CCCCGGGCCCTGGCCCTCACCCCCACGCCGACACCGACGCCCGCGCCCGTGCCCACGGGTGCGCTGGTGCGTGGGTTGGTCCTCCTCTTCATCGGTCTCGTGGGATTGGTCGGAGCGGTGTATCTCCTATGGCGTTCCCTGCGCGAGGGGTGAACTCGGATTCGTCCTGTGGAACGTGTCCCCTGTGCGGGACGCGTTGGGCACCGCCCCGCGGGAAGGCCCCGGAGGTCCGCCGGTGCCCCACCTGCGGCCTGGGATACACCTGTCCCCCACCTTCGGGGGGGAACGACCGCGCGGGACCGCCCCCGTCCTTGCGTCCTCCTTCCCCCCCGCGCGCCTGGAGTAAGGGGGTGATGGTGCGACTTCTCGGGCGTCGGGCCGGGTGGCTGTTGGGCAACCTCCCCCCTCCGGAGGGGGGAGGCCGCGCGCTGGACGTGGGATGCGGGTGGGGACATTATGTCCGCAGTGCGGCACGGCTGGGGTGGTTTGCCGTCGGCGTGGAGCGCGATGCCCGTCGCCTGCGCGTCGCCCGCGTCGTGACCCCTTCCCTCGTCCTGGCCGACGCGGGGGCGTTGCCCTTTGGGGCGGGACAGTACCACCTGGTCACCCTGTGGCATGTGCTGGAACATCTCCCCGCGCCGCGGCAGGCCCTGGAGGAGGCGCGTCGGATTCTCGCGCCCGGCGGGGTTCTCCTGCTGGAGGTGCCTCATCCTCTTTCCCTCCAGGCTCGGTTGGCGGGACCCCGCTGGCTCCACTGGGCCCCCCACGTCCACTACTGGCACTTCACCCGGAGGACGTTGAGGGCCCTCGTCGAGGCCGCGGGATTTCGCGTCCGGGCGCTTCACTCTTGGCCGAACGCGGCCGGATGGTGCCGCACGTGGGGACTCTCCCCCCGTTGGGATCCGGTGTGCGCGTTGCTCGACGTCTTCGCCACGGGGGGCGGCCGCGGGGGCGTCTTGCGTTTGCTCGCGGTGAAGCCATGCGACTCGACGTGATCGTTCCCACGCACAACAGCGCGGCCTACATCGGGCCGTGCCTGCGCAGCACCCGAGAGGCGTTGGCTTTTGCCGCCGCTCGGATGCCCCTCACATTCCGCGTCTGGGTCGTGGACACCCGTTCCGAGGACGCGACCTGTTCGCGCGTCCGGGAGTGGGGGGCCGGGGTCCATCTCCTCTGCCTGGAGAGGAACGTGGGGTTTGCCGCCGCGGTCAACACGGTCATTCCCTTGACCCGGGGCCACGTGTGGCTCCTGAATCCGGACACGCGTCCCGAGCGGGAGAGTCTCTGGTTCCTCCTCCGTAGGTTGGAGGAGGCGCGTGTGGGGGCCGTGGGGCCGGCCCTGATCAGGCCCGATGGCCGGGTGGCGCCGGAGAGTGCCCGGCGTTTTCCCTCCCTGTTTCGGGAGGGGATGGACAAGGTGGGGCTGGCGACGCGGTGGCCGGCCCGGTGGGGAGGGTATTACCTGGGCGGAGTGGAGGTGCCCCGTCCTGTGCCCGTGCTCAGCGGCGCGGCCCTCCTGGTCCGACGGGAGGCGTGGGACGCGGTGAAGGGGCTGGACGAGCGGTTCTGGATGTACGGGGAGGACACGGATTTGTGCCGTCGCCTGGGGGATGAGGGCTGGGTGTGTTTTTACGAGCCTCGGGCCCGGGTGTATCACGTAGGTGGGGGCAGCGGATCCCCTGAGCGTCGTCTGGAGCTGGGCCTGGCCGCGTTGGGGAGTATGGCGTACTACTTCGAGAAACATCACGGTCCGCGAGCGGCCGGGGCGTATCGCCTGCTCATGCGCGGGCTGGCCCTTCTCAAGTGGGTCTACTGGCGCCTGCGGGGGGACGCGTATCACCGGGCCGTACAGCGGGCCGTTCTCACCTTCCCCTTTGAACCCGGTCCCCCTCCCGCGGCACATCCCCCCTGCGGAGGGGGAAGGGATGATCCCAGAAGACGCACACGGGAAGGTGGTCGGACGCGCGGCGGGTGAGGGGGGTGTCGACCACCCGGGCCACGTGGAGCGCCCAGGCCCAACGTCTGGGGATCCAGATGTAGTCGATGCGCACGAGGGGCCACGGGGCCGGATACGAGTGACCCTTCCCCTGCCCGACCCGGGCATAGGCGTCCACATACCCCAGGGCTCGCAGTTGTCGGATGACCTGTTCCCCCTTCCACCAGCGGGATCGGATGGGGGTATGGGTGTTGAAGTCCCCCATGAGGACGTGGGGTTCGTGGACCTGGAGGAGGTGGCGGACGACGGTCTCGAATTGGATGCGTCGTACGGGGGCCAGCAGGTGGTCCAGGTGGGTGATGAAGACCCGCAGGGGGCGGCCTTCCACGTCGAGGGTGACCTGGAAGAGGGTGCGGGGTTTGCGGGTGGGCACATCTTTCAGGGGGATGTTCTCGTACGCGCGGATGGGGTAGCGGCTGAGGACCGCGTTGCCCAGCACGCCGGGCCAGAAGCGGCTGTTTTCCCGTTGCTCGAAGCTGGGACCAAAGGCCCAGTGCATGTTCAGGCGGTGGGCCAGTTCCACCAGGGGGAAGCGGTGTCCCCTGGGGGTGATCAGGGGATGAAGGACCTCGTTCAGCCCGACGATGTCCGCGCCGGTTTCCCGGATGACCCGGTACACCGCGTCCACGTTGATTTCCCCTTTCGCTCCGGCCCAGAAGTGGATGTTATACGTGAGCAGACGCATGGCTAATCGATGTACCCCAGGGAACGAAGGTGTTCTTCTACCAGGCGCGCCTCCTCCTCGGAGTAAGCCACCTTCTCCTCTCCCTGCCGCTCCAGGGCCTCCCCCACCCGGTGATGGGGCGCCACGTCGGGCAGCACCCGTCCGTCCATGTGGGCCTCCGGGACGGGGATGTCCAGGACCGCGAGGAGGGTCGGCGCCAGGTCTGCGATGTGGGGGGATGGGTCGAAGGTGCCGCGCGCGACGGCGGGGCCGGAGACGGCCACAACGCCCTCGCGGCGGTGCGTGCCCTGCCCGGGAGGCAGGACCGCGCGGAACACGCCACCCTCGGGATGGCGCAATGAGGTGAAACGAACGCCCTCGTTCAACTCCAGGATGATGTCCGCGGCCTGGGAAACCCAGGGCCCCTCGTACACCTCCTCCCGCCGGTAGACCCCCTTGCACAGGGGCCGACCGTCCGGGAGGGGCACCTCCCGCAGGGCCTGGATGATCCTCTCCCGCACGTTCTCGTATTCGGCCGGGGGGACGATCCCCCAGGGCTCCCGGCCGCGCACGTTGAGCCAGATGCCGTCCTCCATCGGGCCTCCGCTGTACGCCAGCGTCTCCTGCCAGTCCAGCGCTTTGAGCCCCACAAAGGCCGCCCGTCCTCGTTCCACCCAACCGCGGGGGAGAATCCGCTTGGCCCACCGGGCGAGAGGACGCAGGGGGCGGTACAGGTGGGAGGCCTGGGCCTTGAACCGGAGCCACCCGCGCGCGGCCAGCCACTCGTTAGCACAGAACTCCCACGTCAAAGGCCCGAACCCGTGATCCGAGAGGAAGAAGACGGTCGCGTCCGCACACATGGCCAGGATCTCCCCCGTGAGCGCGTCCAGGTGTTTATACGCATCCCTCACCCACTCACGGCGTTCCTCCCAGTGGGGGTCCTTGTGGGGAGGCGGGTCGTCCGCGGCGTACCCGTACAGGGGGTGCTGGATGCGATCCGGCGCTTCGAAGACGATCGTGGCCACGTCGAAGGGGCCGTACTTTTCCCAAAGGAGGTGCCACGCCCGCACGCGTTGTTCCGTTGCCCGACGCACCTCCTCCAGGTGGGCCCGCATCCCCGCGGGGGACGTGCGGTCCTTCTCCGTGTACTGCATTTCCACGTCGACCTGGTAGTCGGGGAGGGCGCGCAGCAGGACTTCACGCACGTCCTGGGGGGAGGTGAAGGACACGTGGGTTCCCGGCGTCAACATGCCGGCCACCAGGACCCCGTTGAATTCGGCCGGGGGTGGGTAGGTCATGGGCACGTTGAGGAAGAGGGAGCGAAGGCCCGCGTCGCTGAGCCAGTCCCAGAGGCGGGGAGCTCGGACATGGCTCGCGTTGCGGAGGGGCCGTTCCCCCCGGGCGTTCATGGGGCCCAACCAAGTGAAGAGCCCGTGACGGCCCGGGTTTACCCCGCTGAGGAAGGTGGACCACGCGGGCGCGGTCACCGGGGGTAAGGTGGAAAGTAACGTGCCTACCCGAGCCCGTTCAAGCCACGATTTCATGTGCGGCAAATATCCGGCGTCCAACAACGGCCGCAAGATGCGCCAATCCGCACCGTCCCATCCGATGACGCATACCCGTGGTCCCGTCCCCATGATCGTCATCCTCCCTGCCGCTTCCAGGCCACCCGTTCGACCAGGGTTCGGACGTCGGAGAAACGGACGAGGTAGAGGGCGAAAATGCCCAGGATGTAGAGAAGAAGGGGAAATGTCCCCGCGAGCCAGAGGGATGTCCCCACGGTGAGGAAGACGCCGACGACGGCCACCCCCACGACCGCGGCCACCCGCAACCACACGTGCACGGGAGGAACGCCCCGGGTGAGGGTGTGCACCGCCCAGATGTGCAGGAGGACGGAGATCCCCGAGCTCACCAGGATCCCTATGGCCGCCCCTGTGCTCCCCCCCAGGTAGGTGAACAGGGGGATGAGGACGAGGAAGGCAAAGACTTTGACGATGGCGATGTAAAAGGTCAGGTCCTGCCGGTTGGCCCCCATCTCCACGACCCCGAGGACGCCGTTGAGGACGAAGAGGACGGCCTGCCAGACGAGGATACGCAGCAGGGGGATGGCCCCCTCATATTCCCCCCGTCCGAACACCCAGTGTACCAGCCAGGGCGCCCAGGCCATCATCCCCAGGGAGAGGAAGGCGCTGAAGATGAGGCCGTAACGGATGCCCAGGCGCACGCCCCGCCGGAACGCGTCCATGCCCTGGACGTACAGCCGCGAGAGCGCGGGGTAGAGGGCCTCGGAATATCCCGTGCTGATGAAGAAGAGGGCTCGAGCGAGCACCTGGGCCGCGTTGAAGACCCCGCTGATCTCCTCTCCCAACATTTTGGCAATGATGATGATGACGATGCGGTTGGGCACGATGGCGGCCACGGGCAGACCGTAGAAATGGGGGGCCTGACGCAGAAGACGCCGGGTCAGGCCCGGGTCGATCCACATCCGCCGGATGACCCGCGTGTACAGGAGGTACGCCAGATAGAGGGCGGCCCCCACACTCTGCAAGAACACCATCGCCCACCCCAGGGTCTCGACGGGCAGGTGACGGAGGATGATGAAGAGAATGCTCAAGGTGTAGAGGGTGTAGGCGATGGTCTGGACGAGGGGGATGATCTCCATCCGTTCCAGCCCCCGCAAGGTGGCCTCGGAGCCGATGACGATGCCGTAGGGGATCAGGCTGAGCCCGGACCAGACGACCATGCGGTACGTGTCCGGGGGATGCCCCCACAGGGTGGCGACCAGGGTCTGGATGCCCCATCCGGCCAGGCCCGCAAGGACGAGGACGATGACGGTACTCCACCAGTACCGGTGGGCTTCCTCCCGATGCCGGGCCGTCTCCCGCACGATCAGGTTGGGCAGCCCCAGCTGGACGACCACCTGGAAGATGGCGATGTACGCGGTCATGACTGCGAATTTGCCCAGGGCCTCCGCACCCAGAAGCCGCCCGATAAGGACCTGGATGATCATGCCGAACAGGATGCGGATTCCCCCGTTGACCCCTAAGGCGATGGCGTTTTTGATGATGTTGAAAAGCATATCCGGCCGACCCAGAGACGTGTGTCCCCTTCTTGCAGGCGTTTTGTGAGAGCAAGGCGCATTTTAGCATATAAGGTCGGGGAGGGGTAGAACGGTCTCGGCCGCGGAATCCGCCCGGCGCCGGGCGTGGCGTCATGCGTCACTCGTCATGCGTCAGGCGCCGGTGAGGGCGTCGGCACGGTAGGCGCATCTTGACGTGATGCGTGATGCGTAATGCGTAACTTGGAGACAAGCTTGGCTTTGTGGCGATAACCTTGTGTGCACGCCAGCACGCACGAGGCTAAAGACCCCGTGCTACATTGAAGCGAAGGCCCCTGGAAGCGGCCTAAGTAGAGCGCCCTACCCAGACGTCCGAAGGCTGCGAGACTTCGGAAGTCTGAACCAGCCCCCGTGCTACATCGAAGCAAAGGCCGGCGGAAGCGGCCTCCAGGAGCCCCCCTCGAGGGGGCTTTCTCTTAATGTAGCCCGAAGGCTTCACCTTCGGGCGGGTTCGGACGCTGCCCCATGGCCGGTTCGAGGCCGGAAGTTCAGGACCTAATGAACATCCGGCTGTTTACCCGCACGGCGCTGCTGGGCCAACCTTTCGTTCGTCGTTGGTCGGTCGTCGGTTGTCGGTCGTCATGCGTCACTCGTCATGCGTCAGGCGCCGGTGAGGAAGTAGGCACGGCAGGTGCGGCTTGGATTGATGACGTGGTGCGTGATGCGTAATCCGTAACTTAAGGTCACGTTGGCGCTGCCAAGCCAACCCTATCTCCTCGCCAACCTTTTAATCGTTAATTGTCAATCGTTAATCGTTGTCTTTTCACGCCATCCGGTTACTCGTTACTCCGTTACTCGTTAGTCGTGATGTGGAAGGGTTGTGGTGCCTAAACACCTGTGGTAGAATCACCATGTCAGGTCGATGAGGGCAGCGTGAAGGAGAGAGGCTATGAGCACCGTTGAGGTCAAAGTTCGCCTCCCCGATAGCACTTACAAACAATTGGATGATTTGGCCAGGCAACAGCACCGCACGCTTGA
>WGAA01000135.1 GCA_015489285.1 Anaerolineae bacterium
GCGCCAGGGCTATGGCGTCGGGCTCATCTATCCCCTTGATCATGGTCTTGTAGCGTACCGGGTACGTCACCGTTCACACCCCTCTCGCACGTGCGTCCTCCGCTCGTTTACGCCCCCTTGGGGGCCTTTTCAGGGGAGCGGTTGGCGGAAGAAGATCTTCCAAGGGAACACACAGGCGTTTACAGTGTAACATAACCCGGTAGAGGGACAAAACATGGGGGGTGGCCTCCGGCTAACGAGTCACGAGTAACGAGTAATTGGATGGCGTGGAAAGACAACGATTAACAATTGACAATTAACGATTAAAGGGCCGGCGCGGACACAAGGTTATCGCCATAGAGCCAATCTGTCTTCAAGTTACGCATCACGTATTACGCATTACGTCACCAAGCCAAGGTGCGCCAGCAGTGCCGACTTCCTCACCGGCACCTGACGCATGACGGATGACGCCTGACAGATGACGCCTGACGTTTGGTGTATCTCGTCAGGCCGGGGCACCACAGACTGTCGAAGCCTCGCAGATTTCGGAAGTCTGGAGCAAGTTTCGACTCATATAAAAAAAGCCCCGCCTTTGGCGGGGCTTGACGCATCTTTTGGGGGATTAACCCTGCCCAAGTCGGACGACTTCGGCAGCCTGGAGCCCCTTGGGCCCCTCTACGATGGTAAATTCGACCAATTCACCCTCGTCCAGTGTCCGGTAACCGGAACCCATAATCGCCGAATAGTGGACAAAGACATCCGGCTCACCCTCGCGAGCAATAAAGCCGTAGCCCTTGCTCGCATTGAACCACTTGACACGTCCAGTAACACGTTCACTCATTGCAACTTCTCCTTCTGAACATACAGACTTAATTTAGGATGGTCGACCGGGTAACACGCGCGCCGGTCATAAAAGTAGTGCGACGGGGAAGTGCCCAGGGAAAACCACACTGGCGAGGGTTTCCTTCCGGAGAAGTACCGCCACGGCGATGGGCTTTTATTCTGTGCATCTTCCCTCGTACGACGTGGCCTAGCTTACCACAGATGCCCGGGGTGGGCAAATTCGGGAGGAACGAGTGGGATGCCCTTTCCTCCCGCTCCAAAGCAAAGGGGAGAGTGCGGACACATCGGCTCCTCCGCCTGTCCCGTCATTCCAGGAGCCCCCGTTCGCGCAAGTGGGCAAGGATCTTCTCCACACTTTCCTCCACCGTCTCCCGGTCCGTGTAGACAACCACGTCGGGGTTTTGGGGCTCCTCGTAGGGGTCGGAGATGCCGGTGAAGTTCGGGATTTCGCCGGCCAGGGCCTTCTTGTACAGCCCCTTCACATCCCGCTCGATGACCACTTCCAGGGGGGCTTTCACGTAGACGAGGACGAATTTGTCCGGTCCGATGAGCTGCCGTACCTCCTCCCGCACGGCTTCATAAGGACTGATGGCCGCAGCAATGGCGATGACATCGTTGCGGGTCAGTAAGTTGCAGACGAACCCGATCCGTCGGATGTTGGTATCCCGATCTTCCTTACTAAAGCCCAATCCCTTGCTCAGGTTGGTGCGCACCACGTCCCCGTCGAGGAGTTCGACCTTGAGTCCCCGCTTTACCTTGAGCTCCTCGTAGAGACGCTGGGCCAGAGTCGTCTTGCCCGCACCGGACAATCCGGTGAACCACAGGGTGAATCCTTTTTGCGTCATGCAATCCTCCGCTCTCTCGTGTTGGGTTATCTCATCTCCGTACCTCCCGCGCGCCATCAGGGCGTGAGGGAGAAAGGGAATTCAAGGGGGCGATGGGTCATTCCAGGGCTTCCAACGCCGCGCGCAAGCGGTTGTAATCGCGCCTGAGGAGACGGCCCACGTGCCGGGCAGCCTCCTCGAGCCAGGCCGCATCTTCCCCGCGCGCCCGGTACATCTCCCGCACGTGTGCGGCAACGAGCTGCTCCCCCGGCACCGGCCCCCCCGTGTCCAAAAGGAGGCGCAGGTATCGCAGGTCCTCACTGAAGGCCCGAGCTTCTTCATCGCTGCACTCGTACACCGCGTAGTGGAGGGGCGGGGGTTGAGGGGGAAGGTGTCGGAACAGGGCTCCGGTTTCCCTCTCGTATCCCACCAGCACGGCAACGAACTCCGTGCGCAGCACTTCGGCCAATTGGGGATGTTCGTGGTACACCCGTTCGTCCACCACGTCCCCGTGGGTGCGTACCACGGCCAACCGTCCTCGGTCCAACCCTTCCGTGGTACCAAAAGCCACGACCGCGAAGACCCGACCCCCGTCGGGCAGGCGGGCCCACACGAGACGGCCCAGGTTCGGGGGTTGTACGGGCCGAGGACGTTCCGTTCCCCGGGGATTCAGCCGTTGCGCCGTGAAACTCAAGCTCGTCGTGCTGATGATTTCGCCGATGGGTTGTGTCACCGCGTTTCCCTCCAATCCAAGGCCTTACACCCCTCGCACCCGCTTGCTCCAGTCCTTGCGCGAGCGGACATAGGCGATCCCCTCTCGGGCCAGCGCTTGTTCCACCAGAGTTTCCACCATGCGCCGGTCCTCCACCGTGATCACGGCCTGCTCGTGGGCCTCCTGCAGGACGGGAGGATACCCGCCCCCGCGACGGCACTGGTCCACCAGCAACCCGTGGATTCTATCCCGATACCGGGGATTTTGCATAACCCAGATGGGCGCTTCGACACGGGCAATCTCCTTCCCCGTGTGCAGGTAGAAGAACTGGATCCGGTGATCCATCCCCCACGGATCCCGGTAGCGCGTTTGCAAGGCTGAACTGCTTTCGAAGATGGCGCTCCGCTCTCCCGGATTCAAATAAGCGGCAAACAGCTCCCGGTCCCGCATGGGACGGAGCCACGTGCACAGCTCGGCTTCCGCGGCCGTACACTCCTCGCACCCTTCACACGTTCCCCGACGGACACACGAGCCGCACAACCACACGCGTACACTGTTCACCACGTCCCGGGCCCCGGGATAGGAGATGTAGCTGGCCACGGGTACGCCCATATCGTGAAATTGGCGGAGGGCTCGGGTGATCTGGGGCAACAGGGTATCTTGCAAGGGCGTTTCCTCACTTTGCAGCGGCCAGAAGATCAAGGAGCCATCGCGCAGGGCCATGACGGGGATCTTTTCCTCATCGGCCTCCTGGACCAGGGCGCGCAGCTCCTCCAAAGCCATGACAATGCCCAGCACAGCCCCCTCGATGGGGTACACGTTCCCCTTGTCGTCCCGCAAAGAGAGGTCCTCCTCCCGGTAGAGGAAGGTACCGGCGCTGGAGAGGAAGGCCCGAGGATGGGCCCCGTAACGGATGCGGGCTTTGCCGATGTTCAGCACGAGAAAGCGCACGGGACTGTGACGGTCGGGGGCCATGTGGGAGCCATCGGTGGCGACGGCCACATAATCCCGGGGGGACGGTGGGGCAGGATACCGGGCTCCCGGGGGTTCCGCGGTCGGTCGGGCGACGAGCCAGGGGATGCGGTCCTTGACCCGGTTGATGCGCTCGGCAAGCTGGGCACTTTCCAGCCGTTGTAGGAGGTGGAGGACCTGGTCCCAGTAGGCCGCGCGGGCCCGGTGGGCCGTCTGCGCGGCCAGTGCGTCCACAGCCTCGGCCAGATTCTCGATGCGCAACATACCCCTTCGTCCTTTCCCCGTGCGAATCGATTTTTCGGCTCATTATACCCCGGATGTAACCAAATGCCGAAGGCCGTCGTCCTATCAGCGCCGACGATGAGACAGCAACGTCGGTCCTCCCTTGAGAACACATAACGACACACATTGCAAATAGGAGGTGGAATAATGAACATGTGGAAGAAAACGATACTGATGCTGGCCGTTGTCATGTTGGGCTTTGGTCTTGTCCTGAGCGGTCCGACCGTTGTTCGGGCGGACACGGGGACGGATTGGATGGCGGTAAAGGCGGACGCGAACCGGATTTACACTCAGGCGCAGAGCATTCAGATGTGGGCCGGATGGGTTCGCTCCCGGGCCATGACCATTGCGGCCACGGAGAACGACCCGCAAGTCGTCGCCCTGGCGTCGCAGATTGTGGCCCTGGCCGCCCAGACGGAGCGGGACGCGGCGGACATTATGGTGACGGCGCAGGACATCAACTACCGCATCGATCACTCGGAAGCGACGACCCTGCGTCTCTCCGATGACATCGGTGTGATGGCCGACCGCATCGGGGTCATGGCCGACCGGATCCTCTGGACCGAGCTGCAAATCGGCGTCATGGCGGACCGCATCGTGGAAAGCGAATACCTGATCAGCTACAGCTCGCTGACCCTGGCAGCTCAGATCAAGGACACGAACGACCAGATGATCGCCAAGACGTACGAACTGCAGAACACCGTCGCCCACATGCAGGGGCTCCTACGGTAACGGGGGAAGGAGGCGTGGGGACACACCCCACGCCTCCGTGGTTTGTCCGATTTCCGTTGGCTGAAGAAAATGGGGACAAATCCCTCAAACAAGGAGTAGACATCATGACCACATCGGAGCAGGAATTTGTCCGACGGCTTCAGGAAAACGACCCCGAGGCATATGAGGAACTCATCGAGAACTACGCGGACATGGTCTACCGCATCGCGTATCGGATTCTGCAAGATCCCCACGACGCGGAAGACGCCATGCAGGAAACGTTCCTCACCGTGTACCGCCGGATCGATTCCTTCCGGGGGGAATCCAAGTTCTCCACCTGGCTCTATCGACTGGCCACGAACGTGGCCCTGGACATGATTCGGGCTCGCCAGCGGAAGCAGGGACGGGATGTCGTGTGGGATGACAGTGAAGAGGAGGGCGCGCCTCTCCCCGACACGTTTACCCCCTTGCCGGAGGAGCTTCTCCTGCGCCAGGAAGCCATCGATCTACTGGAAGAGGCTATTGCCCACCTGTCCCCCAAACTGCGCACGGCGTTGGTTTTGTATGAGCTGGAAGGGTTACCCATGAAAGAGGTGGCGGAGATTTTGGGTATCTCGGAAAGCGCGACAAAGGTTCGGGTTCACCGGGCTCGTGCGCAATTGCAGAAGTACCTGGTTGAACACGCGAAGGAGGTGGCACAATGAAACTGCATCAGCAGCTCATGGAGCAACTGTTCGATTACGTCGACGGACTTCTGGGAGAAGAAGAACGGCGTCGTTTGGAAGCCCATTTGGCCGAGTGTGAGGAGTGCCGGAAGGCCCTGGATAATATCCGCAAATTGCGGGAAAAGGCCCGCCGGGTGTCCGCTCCTTCCTTGACTCCGGAGGCCAAGTTGCGTCTCTACGAGCGGTTGAACGAGGAGCGGGCCAAGAAGGGAGAACCCCTCTTGCGCATCCCGCAAGCGTTGCTGGACGAGGTTGCCGCACGGGCCAAGGCGGCCTCTCAGGCCGCTAAGGAAGTCGCCCAGGAAACAACGAAGGCGGCCGTCGAAGTTTCGGCCGCGGGAGCGGAAGCCGTGAAGACCATCGGTAAAGGAATGACCCGAACGGGGAAGAAGACAGGGGAAGTCGCGGTCACGGCCGCGGACAGCGCAGCAGAAGTCGCCAAGGAGATGGGGAAGACCGCGGTCGATGTGGCCCGTATTTCCACCGTCGAGAGCGCGGAGGTCATCGGCCAGGGGTTCAAGGGCCCCTTCCGGGCCATGATGATGCCCGTCAAACTCTCCATGAAGGGGATGAAGGCCGGGGCCCGCATGATGACCGGAGGCGCCAAGACCATCACTTCCAGCATGAAGGGCGCGGCCAAGGTCATGCAAAAGGGAGTGGAGGCGTCGGTGACCGGCGCACTCGAGGGGACGAAGGCCGCAGCCACCGCGGCCAAAACGTCCAAGAAGGCCGCTGAGGCCGGACGCTCCGTGCTCACCTCCGCCATGAAAGGGGCCAAAAAGGTCATCACCGGCGAGCACGAGGAGGACGAGGACTGAACATGCACATCCCAGGCCCTCTCCTCCCCGCGACCTTCCTGCGACGGGACAACCGTTTTCGTGCCACCGTCCTCCTCGAGGGGACCGAGGTCGCGGCTCACGTGCCCAACTCGGGACGTCTGCACGAGCTATTCGTCCCCGGACGGCCCGTTCTGGTCCGGCCTGTGGCCAAGCCCCGGCGAAAAACGGCGTACGACCTGGTCATGGTGCGGGTGGACGGACAACTGGTCTCCCTGGATGCCCGTTTGCCCGCACCCCTCGTTGCCGAGGCCGTGCGGGAGGGCCGACTGGCGGAATTTACCGGGTACACGCAGGTACGGGAGGAGGTACGGCTCGAGCACAGCCGTATCGACGTCCTTCTGGAGGGCCCGTCCGGCCGCTGCTGGGTCGAGGCCAAGTCCGTCACCCTTGTCGAGGAGGGGACGGCTTACTTCCCCGACGCGGTGACGGCCCGGGGAAAGCGACATGTGGAGACCCTGGCCCGGGCCGTAGCCCGAGGGGAACGGGGCGCCATCGTCTTCGTGGTGCAGCGGGAGGACGCGCAACGTTTCGCCCCTCACGACGCGTCCGATCCCGCCTTTGGTCAGGCGTTGCGGGCCGCCGCGCGCGCGGGGGTCGAAGTCTATGCCTACCGCTGCCGCGTCACGCCGGACACCATCGAGATCGCGGAACGCATACCCGTCCTTCTATGAGACAAGGCGCAGGAACTTTCGCTTGCCGACCCGGAGCACGTGCTCCCGGCCGTCCGGGGTGAACACCGCGTTGATGTCCGTTACCTTGACACCGTCCAGTTGCACTCCGCCCTGCTTGATGAGGCGGCGGGCCTCCCCTTTGCTCTTCGTTAGCCCCGCCTCCGCGATGATGTCCACCAGGCGTGTGGGTTCCTCCACCCGTTTCTCCGGCATCTCCTCGGGAAGATCCCGTTGCTGGAACACGCGGATGAAGTGTTCTTCCGCGCGCCTTGCGGCTTCCTCCCCGTGGAAGATGCTCACGATCTCCCGGGCCAATTCCATCTTCACATCCCGCGGGTGCCGACGATTCTCCTTCAGATCCCGCTCGATCTGGGCGATTTGCTCGGGGAGGTAGCGGGTGACCAGGCGGAAATAGGTGAGCATGACGTGGTCGGGCAGGCTCATGATCTTGCCGTACATGTCCTCGGGGGGCGCGAGGATGGGGATGTGGTTCCCCAGGCTCTTGCTCATCTTGACGACCCCATCCGTGCCCGGCAGAATGGGGACAATGACGGCCACCTGAGGCCGCTGGCCGAAGGCTTCCTGCAGCTTCCGCCCGGCCACCACGATGTTGAAAATCTGGTCCGTGCCGCCGATTTGGACGTCCGCCCGCAGGGCCACCGCGTCGTATCCCTGCATGAGGGGGTAGAAGAACTCGTGCAGGAAGATGGCATCCCCCTTTTCGTATCGCTTGCGGAAGTTCTCCCGGGCCAGGAATTGTTGGACCGTGAAGTGGGAGGCCATGGGAATGAGATCCTGGAAGGTGAGTTTGGCCAGCCACTCGTGGTTGTACCGAATGACCGTCTTCTCCGGATCCAGGATCTTGAAAGCCTGCTCGGTGTACGTGCGCGCGTTCTCCATAATGGTGTCCAGATCCATGATCTGGCGGGCTTTGTCCTTGTCGCTCGGGTCCCCCACCAGGCTGGTGAAGGAGCCGATGAGGAAGATGGCCGTGTGGCCCAGCTCCTGGAACTGGCGGAGTTTGCGCATAGGAACCGTATGCCCCAGGTGCAAGTCCGACGTACGGGGGTCCACACCCAGGTACACACGCAAAGGTCGCCGTGTGCGATAGGCCTCTTCCAGCCGTTCCCGTAACTCCTGGGTCATGCGCTCTTTGAGCTGCTCCGCGTCGGGATCCCCTTCGGGACCGTAGCGGCACCCCTGCATCAGGTATTGTACCTGTTCGTCCAAGGTGAGACGTTGGGCCAAGGGGGTGGGTTCGTACGTTTCAGCCATATGTGCCTCCGTTGCGGGATGAATCGGGGTAAGCTTAGCGCAACTCGTTCCCTAAGGCAACTCGGGCTACGGGGGTGTACTCTGCCCCCGACGGTTTGAGCACGCTTCGGTAGAGGATGATTTCCCGCACTCGATGCCGTCCAAAGGGGGAGGTCCTCACGTGTTGGACCGCGTCGCCGATGCGGGCCAGGACGTCGCCGGATTGGCCCTTGCGGACCCGTCCGATGGTCAGGTGGGGGGTATAGGGTCGCTTCTCCGCCTTCCATCCCAGGGCGGAGAGGGCCTGGGCCACCGCGCCCTGCAGCCGGCGCAGTGCATCCACATCCCCGCCGATGCCCAGCCAGATGACACGGGGCCTCCGTACGTTGGGGAACACCCCCGGAGCCTCCACCTGCAGGGAGAAGGTGGGAACCGTCTTCACCGCCTGGGTGACCCGCTCGACCATGCGCGGGATGTCGGAGCGGTTCCAATCTCCCAGGAAGGCGAGCGTCACGTGCACGTTGCCCGGGGGCACCCAGCGCACACTGCCGCCGGGGACACGTCGGATGAGCTCCCGTTGCAGGCGCTCGATGTGGGTGTGTACATCATCGGGCAGGGGGACGGCCCAAAACAGCCGCCATCGTTCCTCGCGTTCAGTCATAATGTCCGTACCCCTTGAGGATCATGCGGAATCGCTTTGTGCTCTTGCGGAAGACCCGTTTGAAGCCGACTCGGATGAAGGGGCGGCCGTCGAGGAGAACGGCCCGTTGGTACATTTCCTCGACCCGGACTCGGGTTCCCAGGAGTTCCTGTAGCTGTTCCCAGGTGCGGATGTTGCGCACCAGGATGTGGTATTCCTCCGCGGATTCCCTGTAATTCCGCAAGATGCGCCACCCGTCGAGAATGCTGCGCCCGATACGCCGGGCGTATTCCTCCTCGTCCAGGTCGAATTCCTGGATGAAGAGGGTGGCCCGGAGCAGGCGGTTGGTGAAGTATCCGCTATCCAGGTCGAAGAGGATGGGCAGGTTGTCGCGCACGTCCTCCAGGTCGGAGGTAGGGGTCACGTATTTCACCATGCGTTCGCCGTCCTCGCTCTTGGCGATGACGCCCTCTCCCCCCCGCTCGTTTATCTCCAGGAGGAGGCGACGGATCTCGTCCATCTGGTCGACGGTGTATTTGCCCAATTGAGGGACGGTGGGGATGGCGTAGCGGGCCGCGAGGTCGTATTTCTCCTCCGGGAGGAGACGTGTCCCCTGGGGGGTCATGATCTCGAAGAGGAAGAAGTGGAGCCCGGGGGGGAGCTCCAGGGGACGTTGGGCGTTGTAGGGGCTATCGCCCAGGGCCTCACCGCAGAGGACGTGATCCGGGTAGTCGGCGAAGAACTCCCGCAGGCCGAAGTGTTCGGCCCACAGCTCGGCCCATTCGGTGGTGTACGGGCACACGAACCCCCCTCGGGTCAGGGCGAGGATCCGGTCGGCCACGTGGACCAGACGCACGTTGTACCCGTCGAGTTTCTCTTCCAGGTAAAAGGGCGCCGTCTTGAAGAAGCGGCGGAAGCCCCGATCCAGCACATACACTCGTTTGATGCGCGGAAATCCCCACACGGTGAACAGGTGTCCCCCCTGATCCACAGCATCGGGGAAGATGACGGTGCCGCGAGGGTGGGTCAACGTATCGTCGCTAATGCGGTAATAGCGAATGCCCTGGAAAGATCGTTCTTCGACAACCTGCCGTTCGTTTTTCATCGATATACCCTCCGTCGGGGGATTCCCGGAGGTACAAGTTGGTCCATTATATCATCGGAGGGCCCCGAGGCGTAAAAGAAAATCTCGCATGTTAAGCACTTCGATGCCCAGTGTTTCGGCCATATTCTGAATGCCCATGTCCGCGCTGAGGATGGCGCCGTGGAGTTCCTTGGCCAGGAGGATAACGTCCAGGTCCTCGACGCTGTCGACGATGCCGGAACGCAGGGCCTCGCGGTATTTCTCCCGCAAGCGGCGGACGGTCTCGTCGCTGCTCTCCGCCCGAGCTGCTTGCTCGGCCACCCGGAGCCCTCGGTCGATCCGTTGTCGGACGTCCCGGATGAAGAAGTGGAGTACGGCCGCCGGAATCTGCAAGCCGAACAAGTCCGGGGCCCGCACGATCACGTGGGCCCGCAGCGCGTCGATGGCTTCGTTCGTCGCGAAATGGCGGAGTTCGTTGAAAATGGAGACGGGCAGATAAACCCGTAGGCCGTGTTCCCGGACGAGGTGGAGGAAGGCGAATATGGCCTCATCAACGGTGTCTCCCAGGTAACGACGGCTGTCGGGGTTGACGAAGATGCTCGTGTCGACGACGATGGGGGGTAGATCGTTCAAAGTGCCGCTCATTGTGCGGTCTCCTCACCGGGAATGGTTGTCCTGTACGTGTGGACGGCGCCGGCGCTCCGAAGCGCCTGAACGACGGCATCCACCCGAGCCGAGGGGACGAGGGCGATCATGTTGCCTCCACGCCCTGCGCCGGCCAATTTCGCCCCCCAGGCCCCGGCCTCGCGCGCAGCACGGATGAGGCGTTCCAGCTCGGGAGCGGAGACGCCTATTCTCTCCAGCCAGTACTGGTTTTCGTCCAGCAATCTCCCCAGGGTGGGGATATCCCCAATCTCCAGGGCCGTGCGGGCCTGCCGAACCAGGTGGGCGATGTGGTCGAAATACGCCTCGTACGTTTCCCGCTCCTCCTGCCAGCGGCGCCGCACGTCTCCGACCACCTCCCGGGTGGCCGCGCGTATTCCGCTGTCCCCGATGACCAGCGTGAGGGAGCGACCGACCCGAATGGGGCGGGGCGGGGTGCCTTTGACGAACCAGATGGGCTGTTCGTAAGCGATGACCGTGTTGTCGATGCCGCTGGGCGTTCCGTGCCAGATGCGCTCTCCCTCGTAGACGATGGCCGCGACGCGTGCCGGGGACAGGTCCACGTCCAGGGCCCGGGCCAGCACCCGAACCACGGCCGTGGCGACCGACGCGCTGCTCCCCAGTCCCCCACCGATGGGGATGTCCGAGTGGAGGTGGAGTTCGCCCGCGAGGGGGGAGGTACCCAGGGCAGCGAATGTGTGACGGATGACGACCGCGAGGGGGTGGGGGGAGTTCTCTTGCCATGTCCACGCCTCACCGAGGTCGTCGAGGAAGACGTGCAAGTGGCCGCGGGGTACCGGGGTGAACGTGGCGTGGGAGCGCACATCCGGGACGGGGACGGCAATGGCCGGTCGGCCGTACACAACCGCGTGTTCGCCGCAGAGGATGATCTTTGCACATGCAGAAGCCCGGTAAACGGTCATAATATCTTCGCCAAGTATCCTAAAGCCCCCGTACGTCCTCAAAACGCCGGAAAAAGCCTTTCCCTGATGCCCTAATAGCTTGATACCCTGTAGACACCACGACCATCGGCGCTAAACCGCCCGGCTCTATGGCTAACGAGTGACGAGTAACGAGTAACTGCCTGGCGTGGACACAAGGCTATCGCTACAGAGCCAAGCTTGTCTCCAAGTTACGCATTACGAATCACGCATCACGTTACGCATCACGTATCACGTCATCAAGCTGCACCTGCAGCGCCAACCTTCTCACCGGCGCCTGACGCATGACGAGTGACGTAACGAGTCACGAGTAACGAGTAATCGGATGGCGCGGACACAAGGTTATCGCCCCAGAGCCAACTTCTCTTCAACTTACGCATCACGCATTACGCATCACGTACCACGTCATCAAGCTGCACCTGCAGCGCCAACCTTCTCACCGGCGCCTGACGCATGACGGGTGACGAATGACGTTACGCATCACGTTCCCGCGCGTCGCCAGGCCGAGGCACTCCAGACTTCGGAAGTCGGGCAGGCTTCCGAAGTCTGGACCGGATTACTTCAGGATATAATACGTCCCCCGCTTATCGCCCACTTTGAGAAGAAGGCCCTTTTGTACCAGATCGGCCAGGTCGAGACGCAGGGTCTCCGGGCTGACCTCGGGGCAGAGACGCCGATATTCCCGATTGGTAATGCGTCCGTGCTCCTCCAGGTACTGGAGGGCTCGAATTTGGCGCGGGTTCAGCGGTACCCCCCAATCCTTGCGGGAAACGGGTACGGGCCGCTCGATGCGGTTGCGCAGGATGACGGTGAAGGAGTAGGGGGTGGCCTTGAACTCGGGTTTGGGATGCCCGGCCGCGAGCATGTCCTCGATCATGCGATCGATTCCGAGGCCGAGCTCTTCGATGTAGCCCCACTGGTAGAGACCGTTGACGATCCGGGGGTTTCGGCTGAAGTGTTCGTCGACGATGTTGTCCAGGGTGATGTAACCCGGGAGCCCTCCGGGACTGGTCACTTCCAATCGGTCATCGAACATGCGCACTTCGATGCGTCGGCCGCTAAGGCGATAGTCCCGATGGGCGACCGCGTTGACCAGGGCTTCACGCACGGCAAAAGGCGGATATTCCGGGCGCTCCTCCCGTTGCAACCCACGGACGACGGCTTCCACCCGCATCTCCTGGAGGACGATTTGCCACGCGCGTTCGAGCAGACGCGGCAGAGGACCCCGGACCTTCTCCCGTCGACCGTATCCGGGGAGACCTTCCGGGCCCCGAGGCTCTGTCCCCTTGAACCGGACGAAGTCCAGCTCGGCCTGGGGGAGGAAGAACTGGGGATCTTTGCCGAAGAGGAGGATGCCGGCAACGGTGGGGATCCCCTCGTCGGTGATGGCCCCGGCCGCGCGCAGCAAATCCTCCTCGCTGTTCAACCAGGGCCGCCGTTGCCGTTCCTCCCAGTGGGCCCGGTATTCCTCGATGATCTCCGGGTCCAGGTCCTGTCGGGTTGCCCCGTGGACGGGTTCGGCTTCGAAATCTCCCGTGCTCTTGGTGGCCGCGAGCTGGCGGATTTCGTCCCCGCTCAGGGGGCGGTTGTGCGCGCCCGCGCGGATGAGAACGCGTCCGTCGTCCAGGCTGTGGAGTTCGGTGCTGCGGGGGACGTGGATGGCAATGACGGGGCCCTCGTCGGTCTGCTCCATGCGCCATTCGGTGCGCACCACGGGACGGGTGCGTATCAGAGCCATGCGCAGGATGTCTTCCACCTCCTCGGGGAGGAGGTAGGGGTTCACACGGCCCTTCTCGTCCAGGCCGACGATGACCGTCCCCCCGTCCGCGTTGGCAAACGCGACCAGCGTTTCGGCCAGCGCGTCGGCATCGGGCTCGGCCATGAATTCCAGGGTTTGTCCCGCTCCTCGTTTAAGCCATTGTTGAATCATAGTGCGCGCTTCGTTACTCCTCCTCCCTGGGCAGGCGGACGACCGCAGCCACCGTGTCCTCCGCATCCAGGGAGATCAGGGTGACTCCCCGCGCGTATCGTCCCTGCACGGAGATGCCCGCCACCTTCATCCTAACGGCCATTCCCTTCGCTGTCAAGATGATGATCTCGTCGTCGGGCAGGACGACACGGGCGGAGACGACGGGACCGGTGCGTTGCAGGCGTTTGTGGTCGATGACCCAGACGCCCCGTCCCCCCCGATTGCGGGTGGGGATCTCTTCCAGGGGGACGCGCTTGCCGAATCCCCGTTCTGTGACCACCAGGAGAAGACCCTCTGGTTGCACCGCGGTCAGCCC
>WGAA01000136.1 GCA_015489285.1 Anaerolineae bacterium
CCTCTTCGCCGAGCTGCTCCAACGCCGTCGGGTCGAGCCCTCGCGGTGGGGCCGGGATCTGCCAGTGAAGGCGTTTGGCCACGGTGCCGGCGCGCAGGAGGGCGGGAAGGGCCTGGGGGATATCGGCCAGGGGGTGGTCGGACTTACCGTGTTCGGCCCGCTCTTGTTTCTTGATGGCTTCCCAATTGCGCGCCACCTCATCGGCATCCTTTACGTGAACGTCCCCAAATACATGGGGATGACGTCGTATGAGTTTTTCCACGATGTTCTGGATGACGTCGCCGAGGAGGAAGTCTCCCCCTTCGGTTGCGATGGCCACGTGGAGTCCGATTTGCAGCAGGAGGTCACCGAGCTCCTCTTTCAGGGCCTTAGGGTCGTCTCGGTCCAGAGCGGCGAGCACTTCGTACGTCTCCTCCAGCAGATGGCGACGCAAACTCCGGTGGGTTTGTTTCCGGTCCCAGGGACATCCTTCGGGGGAACGAAGGTGGTTGATCACGTTCTGGAACGTTTCGTAGGCCGAGGGGCCGGACCAGGGGGGGACGACGAGGGTGGTCATGTGGTTATACGGCCCGGTGCGGTCCAATTCCACCAGGGGAACCTGCCATATGCGTTGGTCGGGCGTCCCCGCGTTCTGCACCAGGGTGACTCGATGGTCGGGCGGGTACGCGGCCAGCAGGGTGAGTTTGACGTCCGAAGCCAGCTCCCGGCTGTAGAGCTGCCCCAGGAGCAGGGGGAAATCGGTGTTCACCCGGGGGAAGTACTCTCCGGCCACAAGCATAGCGTCGTAGACGGTCAAGCCGTTTAGGGGGTCCAGGCCCACCGCGTTGCACACCTCGTCGACAAAGCTGAGTCCGCCGATGATGTGGACGGGGATGCCCCTCTTCCGCGCCTCCTGTTCGATAAGAGGCGTCGTTGCCTCGCCCACGCGCGGATGGCCGGGAACCGCGTAGAGGATGTCGCCCTTTTCTTCGGCCAGAGCGATGATGCGGCGGCTTATTTCCGTGTACACGGCTTGAAAGGTAGGCGCATGCGCGTAGACATCATCGAAGGTGATGACGGTTATCTTCGACGGCAGAACGTCCAGGACGGGGTGTTCTGCCGTGCGCGCGTACACGGTATCTCGTCCGGTCAGTTCTTCCCAGGCTTTACGGGTGAGCAGCTCAGGGGCTCCGGGACCCAAACCGATAATCGTGATGCCCATGTTGTCTCTCGTTCCCTCCGTTTTCGCTGCTTTCGCCAAGCCCATAGGATAGTACAAAGGGGGAGGGAGGCCAAACGGTCGCTCCACGTTGTACGCTCGTCCTCGGAGTGCTAGAATGGGATATCCTCGCAAGGAGGTCGTTGCACCATGCGTTTGGGTCCTGGGGAATGGGCGGTTATTCTCCTGAGCGCCGTTTTGCTGGCCGGATACGGGGCGGGGTATGTGCTCAACCGGCGACGGGCGCAGGAGCTGGTCCTTTGGCTTCAGAGAGGACTATCCCCTTGGGGGACGGTCCAGGCGGGGGGAAAATTGCCCGGTTTGGTCACGGGCGGGCGCCTTCGTGTCCCCGCGGCTGCTGCTCCGTTCCGACACATCGAGGTGACCTATGTGCTTGCCCCGCGGGAGAACCTACCTTTTTGGGTCATTCATCGCCTGCGGGGTAAGGGGGATGAAGTCCTTGTCCACATTATGGCACGCCGGCGCCCTCGGCTGGAGGTACGGGTTCTCCCGCGCTCGGGAACAGCCGCTCCTACGCTATACGACCAGGGACGCGCGTTTGCCCGCGCATTTTCCACGCCGACCTATCACGTCTATTGCCGGGGTGAGCTCCCCTGTCCCGAGGAGGTCCTCCGGGGGATGTTGCAACTCCTGCCCGAGGGAATCCACGCGTTTGCCGTCCACGAGGAATCGCCTCACGTTCGGTTGCGTGTGGATGCCCGCCCTCTCGTGGCCCGTTCTCCCCAGGAGGTGTGGGATACGCTGGCCCGAGTCGCCGGGGAGGCGATAAAGAAGCCTACAGAGCAGGTGATGTGAGCACTTGCCGTAAGGCGTCGACCACCCGGTCCAGCTCTTCCTCCTTGATGTTGAGCGGGGGAAGAAGGCGGATGACGTTGGGGCCCGCGGGCAGGGCGAGGACGCGATGTTCCTCTTGGAGGCGGCGGAGGTAGGGGGTAACCCGTTCCCTGAGTTCTATGCCGACCATGAGCCCCATTCCCCGGACTTCTCGAATGCGAGGGGAGGGGAGCGCCCGCAGCGCCTGCAGGAGTCGTTCCCCGTCTACTCGGGCTTTTTGGACCAGGTCTTCCTCTTCCAGGATGTCCAATACGGCCAGACCGGCAGCACAAGCGAGGGGGTTCCCCCCAAAGGTCGAGCCGTGATGCCCCGGCTTTACGTGGTGCGCCACCCCCGAATGGGTGACAATGGCACCCATAGGGATTCCCCCACCAATGCCTTTGGCCAGACAGAGGATGTCCGGTGTGGTTTCCCAGTGTTCGACCGCAAACATGGCCCCGGTACGGCCAAATCCCGTTTGCACTTCGTCGACGATGAGGAGGGCACCTTTCTCGTCGCACAGGGTCCGCAAGGTCTGCAGGTATCCGGGCGGTGCCGGACGGACCCCACCTTCGCCCTGAACCGGCTCGACGATGACGGCCGCGGTCTCCGCATCTATATGCGCGTGTGCCGCTTCCTCGTCCCCGAAGGGGATGTGGATGACGTCGGGGAGGAGAGGGGCGAAGGGATCGCGGTACTTTTTGTTCCAGGTTAGGCTGAGCGCGCCCATCGTGCGCCCGTGGAATCCCCGCATGGTGGCTATGAGTTTGGTGCGACCGGTGGCCAGGCGCGCGAACTTAATGGCCGCCTCGACGGCTTCTGTTCCCGAGTTCGTGAGGAACACGTATTCCAGGCCCGGAGGCGTGTAGTGGGTCAGTCGGTCGATGTAGCGGGTACGTACGTCGTTGTCGAAGGTGCCGGGACATGTGATGAGGCGCTCGGCCTGGCGTTGGATGGCTTGAACGACACGGGGGTGGCTGTGTCCTACGACAGCCACCCCGTGTCCACCGATGCAGTCGATGTAAGCACGACCCCGGTCATCCCATACGATGGCCCCTCGGCCACGTACAAGGGTCAGACCTCGTTTGGCGTAAACCGGTAGCTCGTATCCCACGGTTCTCCTCGATTACTGTCGGGACAGGCGTTCTAAGCCGATGATGACCTTTTCCCGATCCAGCGTGAAGGCATCGTGAACGACGTCTCGGGGGACGCCGGTGACGATTTCCAGGGCTAGTGTTTCCTGTTTGACGTAATCCCCCCAACGGTTGAGGACCTGACGCAGGCGCACGCCCCCTTGCACGTAGAGGCGGATCCGGTCGGTGACGTGAAGGTTGGCCTTTTTCCGCAGGTTTTGTACGCGTCGGACGAGTTCGCGGGCCATTCCTTCCACCTTCAGATCCTCGTCCAGCTCGGTGGTGACGGCGACCATGTAACCCCCACTTTCGGCGACCGCGTACCCTTCACGCGGGGTGATACGCACTTCGACCTCGTCCGGCTGGATTTCCAGGGTTTGGTCTTCTACCTCTACGGGCACACTTTCACCCGCCCGGAACATCCGGGCCAGGCGCATCTGGTCCATTTGCCCCAGAGCTTCTCTGATCTTGGGGTAGAGGCGGCCGTACTTTTGGCCTAATTGTTTGGGAAGGGCGTGGATTTTCACCTCGGCCAGTTCTTCCACCTTGTCCGCGATGTCCCATTCCTTGATGTTCAGTTCATCCAACACCTGGTCGATGACCCGTTCCAGGCGGGCGCGTTCCTCGGGCTCTCGCAGGCGGACGACAAGACGTCGAAGGGGTTGGCGTACTTTCAGTCCGGCGCTTTGTCGGGCAGCGTGCCCTGCGCTGACGATGCGTTGGGCTAAGGCCACGTCTGCCCGCAGTTCTTCGTCGATGAGGCCCTCTTCATAGCTCGGCCAGTCGGCCAGGTGCACGCTTTCCGCACTCTGCAGGTCGACGGATCGGACCAGATTCTGCCACAAGGCTTCCGCGATGAAGGGCGTGTAGGGGGCCAGGAGTTTGCTCAGGGTGACGAGGAC
>WGAA01000137.1 GCA_015489285.1 Anaerolineae bacterium
TTAGGCCGCTTCCAGCGGCCTTTGCCCGATGTAGCACGGGGTCTTTAGCCCCGTGCGGGGATGGTGTGGAGATAAGGTTGGCCCTACAGCGCCAACCCGCTTGTCCAAATTACGCATTACGCATCACGCATCATGTCGTCAGGCCAAGATGCGCCAGCAGCGCCGATTTCCCCTTAGCGCATGACGCATGACGAATGACGAATGACGTAAGGAGGCATCGATGGACGGAAGAACACAGGCCTTGACATATGTGCGGGAACACCGGGAGGCGTTCCTGGCGAAATTGGCGGAATTCCTGCGCATCCCCTCCATCTCCACGCTGGAGGAACATGCCCGGGATGTGGAGGAGGCCGCCCATTGGGTCGCGGATTACCTGCGCTCCCTGGGGATGGAGGACGTGCAGGTGTATCCGACCGAGGGACATCCGGTGGTGTACGGGGCCTACACGGCCGCGGGGGAGGGCGCGGCTACCATCCTCGTCTACGGGCATTACGACGTCCAGCCCGCGGACCCCAAGGAGCTGTGGACTTCCCCGCCCTTCGAGGCGACGGTACGGGGGGATTACCTCTACGCCCGAGGGGCCACGGACATGAAGGGACAGATCATGGCCGCGCTGGCCGCGGTGGAAGCGGCCGTCCACTCGGGAGGACTGCCCGTGAACATCAAGTTTCTCATCGAGGGGGAGGAGGAGACGGGCTCGGCCAGCCTGCCCGGGTTCATCCGTCACCACAAGGACATGCTGAGCGCGGACGTCTCCCTGAACCCCGACGCGGGGATGTTGGCCCCCGACCTGCCCACCATTACCTACGCGCTGCGGGGATTGGCCTACTTCGAGATCCGGGTCTACGGCCCCAAACAGGACCTGCACTCGGGGGTGTTCGGTGGGGTCGTGCACAACCCGGCGCAAGCCCTCGCGGAGCTCATCGCGGGGATGCACGACGCCCGGGGACGCGTCACCCTGCCCGGGTTCTACGACAAAGTGAGGCCCCTGGACGAGGAGGAACGCGCGGAGCTGGCCCGACTGCCCCAGGATGAACGCTTCTACCTGGAACACACAGGGGTCCCCAAGCTGTGGGGAGAGCCCGAGTACACCCCCGTGGAACGGGCAACGGCCCGCCCCACCCTGGAAGTGAACGGCCTCCTCTCCGGGTTCACCGGCCGGGGGTCCAAGACCGTCATCCCTCGGCAGGCGATGGCCAAGATCTCCATGCGCCTGGTCCCCGACCAGACGCCGGAAGAGGTCCACCGTCAGCTCCTCCGCTATCTGGAAACCCACGCGCCCGAAACCATCCGCTGGGAAGTGGAGGCCATGACCGGGGCGCTGCCCGCGATGGTGGACCGGAATTCACCCTGGGTCCAGGCCATGGCTCAGGGATTGCACGCGGCCTGGGGAACCCGTCCCCTCTTCAAGCGGGAGGGAGGGACCATCCCCGTCGTTGCCTTCTTGAAGGAGCTCCTGAACATGGACTCGGTGTTGACGGGGTTTGCCCTTCCCGACGATAATATGCACGCTCCCAACGAACGGCTTCACCTGCCCACGTGGTACAAAGGGATGGAGGCACTGGTCCATTTCCTGTACAACCTGTCTGAGTAAGCGATGACGACGCCGGTACGCCGCCAGTATCTCCAGATCAAACGCCAATATCCCGACGCCATCCTCTTCTTCCGCCTGGGCGATTTCTACGAGACCTTCGACGAGGACGCGAAGATCGTGGCCCAGGTGTGCGACATCGCGCTGACCTCCCGCCCCGTGGGCAAGGGACAGCGGGTCCCCCTGGCCGGAGTTCCCTATCACAGCGCGGACACGTACATCGCGAAGCTCCTCAAGGCCGGGTACAAAGTGGCCATTTGCGAACAGGAGGGCAACACCCCGGTCAAAGGACTCGTCCCCCGGCGTGTGGTCCGGGTGGTCACACCGGGGACGCTGATCGAGCCCCACCTGTTGCCGGAGAAGGCGAACAACTACCTGGCCGCGGTGGTGTGGGATGAACGGGGGGCCGGGTTGGCTTACGTGGACATCAGCACGGGGGAGTTCGCGGCCACGGAGATCCGGGGGGAGGAGTGGGAACGCCGTGCTCGCGAGGAGCTGGCACGCCTGGCCCCCGCGGAGGTCATCATCCCCCGGCAGGGGGAATTCGATTCGGACGAGGAGATCCCCCCCTGGCTCCGCGCTCTGGAAACGACGTTCTCCCCCTACACGGGATGGCGCTTCGACGAGGATACGGCCCACGAACGGCTGCGCGCCCACTTTCACGTCCAATCCCTGGCCGGATTCGGCATCGAGGGGAAACCCCTGGCCCTGCGCGCGGCCGGCGCCCTCATCGCCTACGTGGAGGAGACACAGCCCACCGCCCTCTCCCAGCTGGACGCGCTGCACACGTACAGCCTGGACGAGTTCATGACCCTCGATGAGGCCACCCGCCGGGCTCTGGAGCTGGTCCAGACGATGCGGGAGGGCACCGTCAAAGGGTCCCTCCTCTGGGTTCTGGACAAGACGCAGACCCCTATGGGGGGGCGGACCCTGCGCAAGTGGATCCTGCAACCCCTGCTCGATGTGGAGGCCCTGAACGCGCGGCTGGACATGGTCCAGGTGTGGGTGGACCACACCATCGAGCGCATGGCCCTGCGGGATATGCTCCGGGGATTCGGGGATGTGGAGCGGTGGACGAATCGGGTCATTCAACAGGTGGCCGCGCCCCGCGATCTGGTCGGGTTGCGGGAGGCCCTGGGCCGCCTCCAAGAGGTCCTCCGACAGCTGGAGGAGGTGCTTTCCTCCCTCCCCGGTGAGCACCCCCTGCGACGGCTGGTCGCGGAGATGGACGCGTGTGAGGAGGTGCACGACCTCCTGCAACGGGCCCTGGCCGAGGAGCCCCCGGCCACGACGGGACATGCCGGGTTGATTGCGCCGGGGTACTCGGAGGAGTTGGACGCGATCAAGCGGGCAGCCACCGACGCAAAGACGTGGATCGCGAACCTGGAACGCCAGGAACGGGAACGGACGGGCATCAAGAACCTGAAGGTCGGCTACAACAAGGTCTTCGGCTACTACATCGAAGTCACCAAGCCCAACCTTCACCTCGTCCCGGACACCTACATCCGCAAGCAGACGCTGGTCAACGCGGAGCGCTTTGTCACCCCCGAACTCAAGGAGTACGAAACCCTGGTCCTCAACGCGCAGGAGCGCATCATCGAACTGGAAACGGCCCTGTACCGGGACCTGGTCCGGCAGGTCGCGCAGCAGGGGCAACGCCTCTTGCGGACCGCCCGGGCCATCGGGACGCTGGACGCGCTCCTCTCTCTGGCGGAGGTTGCCGTACTGTACGGGTACACACGGCCCCGCCTGGCCGACGACCGGAGCATCCACATCCGTGAGGGGCGACATCCCGTGGTGGAGTTGACCCAGGAGACCCCCTTCGTGCCCAACGATACCCACATCACCCCCGAGGCCCCGATTCACATCCTCACCGGACCGAACATGGCCGGCAAGTCCACCTATCTCCGTCAGGTGGCCCTCATCACGCTCATGGCCCAGATCGGGTCCTTCGTGCCGGCCGCGGAGGCCCACATCGGCATTGCCGACCGCATCTTCACCCGCATCGGCGCGGGGGACGAGATCCACCGAGGCCAATCGACCTTCATGGTGGAGATGCTGGAGACGGCCAGCATCCTCCACCACGCGACCAACAAATCCCTCGTCGTCCTGGACGAAGTCGGGCGGGGGACGAGCACGTACGACGGGATGGCCATTGCCTGGGCCATTGTGGAGTACATCCACAATCACCCTCGCCTGCGCTGTCGCACCCTGTTCGCCACCCATTATCACGAGCTGACCCAACTGGCCGAGCAGCTGCCGGGGGTGAAGAACTACCGGGTGGACGTGGCCGAGGAGGGGGACAAGGTCATCTTCCTGCACAAGATCGTGCCGGGCGGGGCGGACAAGTCGTACGGGGTTCATGTAGCCGAGCTGGCCGGCATGCCCCGTCAGGTGGTACAGCGGGCTCGCGAATTGATGAACGACATGGAGGCCCATGCCTCGGCCCCGGGAACCGCTCGCCGCAGGCGCCGACGGAGACAACCCGAGGCCGTTCAACTGCCCCTCTTCGTGGAAGAACACCCCGTCATCCGGGAACTCCGCGAGCTGGACATCAACCAGATGACCCCTCTGGAGGCGCTGAACACCCTCTACGAACTCCAGAAACGGGTGAAGGATGGGTCGTAACGAGTCGCGAGTAACGAGTAACGAGTAATTGGCTGGCGTGGGAAGACAACGATTAACGATTGACAATTAACGATTAAAGGACCGGCGCGCACGAGGTTATCGCCACAGAGCCGAGCTTGTCTTCAAATTACGCATCACGCATCACGACTAACGAGTAACGAAGTAACGAGTAATTGGATGGCGCGCACACAAGGTTGCCCTCCAGCGCCAACCCACTCCCCAAATTACGCATCACGAATCACGCATCACGTATCCAACGCCGAATTTCATCCGACCACGCCAACCACCTCCCCGCGCCTGACGCCTGACGGATGACGAGTAGGTCAGCGCTTGAGCCCGCCCAGAGCTGAACCTCTGGGCTACGTCAGGGCAAAGCCCCCTCGAAGGGGGCTCCATAAGACGCCCCTGACCCAGGCCGCTTTCAACGGTCTTCGCTGCGGTGTAGCACGGGGTCTGGTTCAGACTTCCGAAGTCTCGCAGACTTCGGAAGTCTGGGTAGGGTGCTCTACTTAGGCCGCTTCCAGCGGTCTTTGCTTCGATGTAGCACGGGGTCTTTAGCCCCGTGCGTGCTGGCGCACACAAGGTTGCCCTCCAGCGCCAACCCACTCCCCAAATTACGCATCACGAATCACGCATCACGTATCCAACGCCGAATTTCATCCGACCACGCCAACCACCTCCCCGCGCCTGACGCCTGACGGGTGACGGATGACGACCGACGTACCGCTCCCCCCGTCCCCTTGCCCGAAGTCCCGCCCGGATGTACACTACCCCTGTGGGATTTCAGGGAAGGGAGAGGAAAATGGCCGCGCAAGCCCTTTATCGAAAATACCGATCGCAAACCTTCGAAGAGGTCATTGGCCAGGAGCACGTCACGACCACCCTGCGTAACGCCATCCGGGAGGGGCGCATCGCCCACGCCTACCTCTTCAGTGGCCCCCGGGGAACGGGCAAGACGAGCACCGCGCGCATCCTGGCCAAAGCCGTCAACTGCCTCCACCCCGACCCCGACCAGCGTCCCGACAACACATGCCCCATTTGCACGGCCATTAACGAAGGCTCCCTGGTGGACCTGGTCGAGATGGACGCGGCCTCCCACACGAGTGTCGAACACATCCGTGAGCTCATCGAACGGGTCCACTTTGCCCCCACCCAGGCACGCTACAAGGTCTACGTCATCGACGAAGCTCACATGCTCTCCAACGCCGCGTTCAACGCGCTGCTCAAAACCCTGGAAGAACCCCCACCCCACGTCATCTTCATCCTGGCCACAACCGAACCCCACAAAATCCCGGAAACCGTCCTCTCCCGCTGCCAGCGATTCGATTTCCGGCGCATTCCCGCGTCCCTCATCGTCCGGCACCTACAGCACATCCTCGAACAGGAGGGGTACGAAGCAGAACCCGCGGCCCTGGAACATATTGCCCTTGCCGCGGAAGGCTGTATGCGGGATGCCGTCAGCCTCCTGGACCAACTCCTCTCCTACGGCGGAGAGCGCATCACCCTGGAACAGGTCGAAGCCGTCCTCGGCGTCGTGCCCGCGGCGACCCTGCTCCGATTCGGCCAGCACCTGGTGGAGCGGGACACGGGGGCCCTCCTGGCCGACCTGCACGAGCTCGTCCGCCAGGGGACGGAGTTACGCCAGTTCCTGGACCAGCTCATCCGTTACCTGCGGGACCTCCTCCTCCTCAACGTGAGCGGCCGCGAGGCGGTCCCCGACCTGCCCGAAGAACGGCTCCAGGCGATGGAGACCCAGGCCCGGGCCGCGTCCACGGCCTACCTCCTCCACGCCATTCGTCGCCTCAACGCGGTCCAGCAGGACGTGCGCAACGGCGTGGACGTCCAGATTGCCCTGGAGCTGGCCCTGGTCGACGCCACCCGATGGGAACCCCAGGCC
>WGAA01000138.1 GCA_015489285.1 Anaerolineae bacterium
ACCTGCACTTTGGGTTGGTGAAAGAACCGACTCCGACCCCTACGTTTACGCCCTCTCCTACGCCCACCCCGACGACAGGGATCGTGCGGGGGGTTGTGTGGTCGGATATGGACCGTGATGGCGAACGGGACAGTGGAGAGCCCGGGGTGCCCGGCATTGCCGTACAACTCCTCCCCAAGGACGGCGATTCGGGATGGCAGGTGACGACGGACAACACAGGGACTTATGAGTTCACCAACGTGTTGCCGGGCGAGTATGTCGTTCGTATAGTATATCCCGGCGGGGTTTACATCGTGGGCGACATGGAGCGGGAAGTGCGGGTAGACGCAAATGTTACTCTGGGGGTGGACTTTGCCATCTACCCGTTGCCACGCCACACCTTTGTGCCCACCATTGCATGGTAATAGGAAAGTAGGGCCGAACACACGGGCGGGAGCATATCAAGTGCTCCCGCCCGTTTCGTTTTGCGAATAGTCACTTTTCCACCGTAATGTGTGCTTTCCTAGCCTCAAGGTAACACGAACAAGCGACTTGACAACGCCCATTTATGTGCTATAATAAGGGCACCAGGCCAGCAACGCCAACATCATCGCCTACATTGACCGCTGGAGGGACTACCAATGAATCTCGTAAATCGTGTATTCAACCGTCGGACGCGAAGCAGTCAAGTCGCTAAGGATCGCCTCCAGGCGCTCCTCGCGCATGATCGCGCGCGTGTTACCCCCGCTCAGCTGCAACGACTCCAAAGAGAGATGGTATCTACCCTCTCGAAGTACTTGGACATCGATGAGGAGCGGGCGCGGTTCGAGTTGCGCCAGGTGGGACGTGATGTCCTCTTAGACGCCCAGATCCCCCTGCGACGGTGAGACCGCTTCGTACCGCTTGGGAGGCATAACCGAATTCACGTATGAGTCTTAAAGCGTGGCGCCGACTGGACTGGCTCCTGCTCATAGCGGTCGTCGTCCTCGTCCTGTTCGGTGCCGCTATGATAGACAGCGCAACCATCCAATCTCCCGGCCTGGAAGGCTACGCCCATCGTCATCTCATCTTCGGCACGATGGGCGTAGTTCTTTTGCTTTTTATGGCCGCCTTCGACTATCGCCTGTTTGGCCCCCTCAAGTGGCCCCTGTACGCGGCCACCATTGTCCTGCTCCTCGTTGTCGACGCGACAGGACAGGTGCGAGGGGGGGCCCAGCGTTGGATTAACCTGGGGATCATCGAGGTTCAGCCCTCTGAGCTGGGAAAGGGACTTCTGCTCCTCGTGTTGAGTCAGCATCTGGAGGAGCGGCAGGATCGCTTGAACAACCCCCTCACGCTCATCGAGTACGGCATTCTCCTTTTCCCCCCTCTGGCGTTGATCTACGCCCAACCCGATCTGGGCACGACGATCAGCATCGTCTTCCTCGCCGCGGGCCTTCTGTTCATTGCCGGGTTGCCCTGGCGCTACATTTTCGGTATGGCCGCAGCCGGCCTCCTTTCCTTCCCCCTCATCTGGTCTTTCCTCGATGAGTACATGCGGCGCCGGGTGATCGTCTTCCTCCACCCGGAAACCGATCCCCAGGCCGTCTACAATGTGAAGCAGGCCCTCATTGCCGTAGGCTCGGGGGGATTGGTAGGGAAAGGGTACAAGTTGGGAACCCAAAGCCAGCTCCATTTCTTGCGGGTTCGCCATACGGATTTCATCTTTCCCGTCATTGCCGAGGAACTGGGGTTCCTCGGAGGGCTGGTCCTGCTCGGCCTGTACCTTTTCGTGCTGTATCGCCTTTTTCGGATCAGCGTGTTGGCCCGCGACCTTTTCGGACGCCTCATTGCTGCCGGCGTGGCCCTGATCCTCTTCTTTCAGGTTTTCGTCAATGTGGGGATGAATGTGGGCCTTCTGCCTGTAACGGGCATCCCGCTGCCTTTCGTGAGCTATGGGGGAAGTCATCTGGTGACCACGCTGGTTCTTATCGGACTGGCTGAGAGCGTTTACGTGTACCGACGCCCGTGGGGGTAGGTTGAGGATGGGAGAGATCGGAGGAGAGGTGGATATCCGTTCGCATCCGCTGTACCTGTACCGGTTGTCGAACCGCTATGAGACGGTGTATACGGCCGCGGCCCAGGCCTTGTCCCACGTGAATTGGGATGAGGTGCACAATGTGTTGGTGAAGCCGAACCTGGTTTCCACCACGCATCTTCTGGCCGATACGCATCCCGATGCCCTGAGAGCCGTTCTGGACGCCATCCGGGATTTTACCCGGGCGCCCGTCGTGGTGGGCGAAGGGACGGCCACGCAGAATACGTGGGTTGCCTATCACCGGTTCGGATATGTGGAGCTCGTGCGGCGTTATGAAGGGGTGGAGCTGGTCGACCTCAACGTGGCCCCAACGAGGACCTTGGCCGCGTACAGCCGTCAGTTGACGCCAATTCACCTGCAGGTCGCCCGTCCCGTCCTGGATGCCGATCTCGTGGTGGCCGTGGGGCCCCCTAAAACCCACGATTTCGTTATCGTCACCCTCTCCTTGAAGAACCTGATCATGGGAAGTCTGATCAGCCGCTTTGCTCCCCACCCTCCTCCTGTGGAGCGCATCATGCAGGGTGGGGCCGTGCGTTCGCCTATGGTGCGGGTGAAGCGTTGGGCGCGCCAGCTCTACGACTGGATCCCCCCTCGCGTTCAGGCGTGGCCTTTGTTCGAGTGGCCTCGCTTTTTCTTCATGGCCCACGAACGGCGCAGCCACAAGTTCCGCGTACACCAGAGTTACCCTGTCATGCACTTGAACCTCTTCTACCTGGCATGGCAGGGACTGCGCCCCCACGTGAGTGTTGTCGACGGGTGGGAGGCCATGGAGGGCGATGGACCTACAGGAGGGACGCCGGTACCCTGGCGCATCGCGGTGGCCGGCCTGGATCCGGTGGCCGTCGATGTCTTCACCGCGGACGCTATGGGGTTTCCCGTGGAGGAGGTGGGGTACCTTTACTACGCGGCGGGGGCCAGCCTGGGGGAGGGACGGGTGGAGCGTATGGATATCCGGGGAAATATCCCTCCCGAGGCCATCCGACGCCGTTTCCGGCCCCACCGTCTTATCGCCAACCAGCGGCGGTGGCGTGACGAGCGGGTCACGCGTGTGGTGGAGACGATTGTGGGGCGTCCCTTAGGATTGGGATGAGGGCTCGGGCGGCAGGTGCCCGCTCGGTCTTCCCGGAACTTCGTGGCAGGCACGACAGCGGGGCTCATAGACCTCTTCCGCCCCCACCAGGATGACGGGGTCGTTGTAGTGGGCCGGGCGGCCGTCGATGAGCCGTTGTGTCCGGCTGGCCTCGTTGCCACAGCGCACGCAGATGGCGTGGAGCTTGTCCACCTGTTCGGCTCGGGCCATGAGGAGGGGCATTGGGCCGAAAGGCTCCCCCCGGAAGTCCAGATCCAACCCCGCGCAGATGACGCGAAGTCCCCGGTCGGCCAGGTAGTCCACCACATCCGCGATGTCCCAGTCGAAGAACTGGACTTCGTCGATGGCGACCACATCCGTATCCGGTTCCACCCGTTCGAGGATCTCCCGGGCGGAAGTGACGGCTTCGGCCTTGAACATCAACCCGTTATGGGATGAGACGGCGTGGGTGGCGTAGCGCGTGTCGATGGCCGGTTTGAACACCTGAACCTTTTGTCGGGCAATTTGAGCACGCCTGACCCGGCGGATGAGTTCCTCCGTTTTCCCCGAAAACATGCTGCCGCAGATGACTTCGACCCATCCGGTGGACGAATGGTGGTACATGGCTTCCCTCCTCCGGGATGTGTGCGGGTGGGATAACGCGAGAAGGGGGGCCTCATCTTGCTGTGCCCCCCTTCTAGTTCTAGCATGAACGTGCCCCACAAACGGCTTCTAATCCTCGATATCCCCTCGGCGCAGCCGCTTGCGTTCTTCCTCTTTTTGACGCCGATAGGCTTCTTTCTGGGAGCGCAGCTGGGCGATACGCTCCTCCTTTGCCTTCAAGCGTCTCATGAAGCGTTCAACCTGCCCGGCGGTATCCACGATGCGCTGTTCCCCGGTAAAGAAGGGATGGCACGCCGAGCATACGTCGGTGCGAATGACCTCCACGGTCGACCCGGTGGTCCATGTGTTCCCGCAGGCACAGATGACCGTGGCATTTTCGTAGTAAGTTGGATGGATTCCCTTACGCATGATTCACCCTCATTAAGCTGACACCGGGTAGACACTAACCCGTTTCTTGTTTTTGGTCACGTGCTCGAATTTGACGATGCCGTCCACCTTGGCGAACAGGGTGTAATCTCCGCCCACTCCGACGTTATGTCCGGGCTTGAAGCGCGTTCCTCGTTGCCGCACGATGATCGTGCCCGCGCGCACGAATTGTCCGTCGAAGCGCTTTACACCAAGGCGTTTGCTTTCCGAATCCCGTCCGTTTCGTGTCGATCCGCCACCCTTTTTATGTGCCATAGCTCAACCCTCCTCTCCTTCACCTTCGGTCACGCCCTCCGGCGCCACGGTAATTCGGTCCACCTGGATTTCGGAGTAGTACTGACGATGGCCCTTCTTGCGGCGATACCGCTGCTTGGGTCGGAATTTGAAGACGATGACTTTGCGTCCTCGTGTCTGCCGTACTAACGTGCCTTCCACACGGGCCCCTTCTACTGTAGGCCGTCCGATGTGGACCTTCTCCCCGTCGACCACGAGGAGTACCCGCTCGAAGACGATGGGGTCGCCCGCTTCACCGGGCAATTTCTCCACCAATATCCGGTCGCCGGGGCTCACTTTGTACTGCTTTCCACCCGTTTCGATAACCGCGTACATGTGTCCTCCTCGTGCCGCGCCCGACCGACGGGACTTTTACAGGCGGCACCTTTCCTCGATGATCTGCATTAGCGCCGCATTATACGGTGAAACGCGTGCCCTGTCAAAGATACGTGCCCCGGTGGTTCAGCCGGATGTCCCGCGCAAGCTGAGCACCGCGTCCCGAGTGGTGTACCGGGGGGACCAGTAGAGGTGTTTTTGGGCTTTCTGCCAATCCACCGCCAGGGGGTAGCGCAGTAAGGCCAATTCGCCGGGGCTGGCCGTCCCGGGCGCGTGCAGGGTCCACGCCAGGCGCAGTACGGCCAGCCACAGCCATGCAGGCAGGGGAATGCCCCGCCGTCCGGCCGTCCGCACGATCTCCGGCCAGGGGAGTCGCCCCCTGCCGCCGATGTTGAACACGCCCGGAATCCGGTGTTCCACCGCTGCGTAGATGGCCCGGGCCATATCCTCCTCGTGGATGAGTTGCAGGTTGGAGGGGGCTCTCCAGAAGACGGGAAGAAAGGGGGCCTCCCGCAGGGCTTTCCCCAGGCTGTTCGTGCAGCGGGGCCCGACGACAACGGCCCCACGCAGGTGGGTCACCCGCAGGTGGGGATGTGTGGTCGCGACTTCGTTGGCTGCGGCTTCGGCCAGGACTTTGTGGAAGGCGTAATGATGGCCGGGGACGGGACGAAGGGGGGCCTCCTCCGTCAAGTAGGGTGGGTTATCCGGCCACGCGCCGTACACCGTATAACTGGACAGGTTGACGATATGGTGGATTCCGGCGTCGGCCGCGGCCCGGAACACGTTGGTGGAACCGCGCACGTTGATGTCGTACATCCGGTCGAGATCGTGGGTGGCCTGGACGATGAAGGCCAGGTGAATGAGCACGTCGCAGCCCGAGAGCACGTCCCGGATGCTCGGGTCGCGTACGTCGGCCCGGACATAGGTGAGCTGAGGGGCCGTCCGGTTCAAAGGCCGCCGGTCGATGGCGACGACACGTCTTACGTGGGGGGCGGAAAGCAGGTGGGGTAGGAGGACCCCACCGATGTAGCCGGCTGCACCGGTCACCGCGACACAGGTCATGATGTCTCCCCTGCGAGCCTCCGCAGTAACTCGCGCAGCGCGTCCTCGGTGCGTCCCAGGGGATGGTCCCCGTCGGCCAGGGAGCGGGCTTGGGCCATCAGGGGGGTCTCCTCCTCCATCGCCCGTTGGTACTGGCGGGCGAAGTGGCCGCTGTGTATCTCCTCCCAGATGCGCTGGAACTCCCGGGGGAGTCCGGTGCGCATGAACTCCATGAGGCGCAGGTATCCCCCGTACATGGCGATGTTGCCGTGCTGGTACGCCGAATGGGTGAACCCGCGCTCGCGGAAGGTGCGGAACACCGTTTCCATTTCCCCGGACATGTACATTTCCAGGATGAGCGCTTCGGGAGGGATGCCCTTTTCCGTGCCGATGGCGAACAGGCTCATAATTGCCAACCCGATGAGGGCGCCGAGGGTCTGTTCCACAAAGAGATCCAGGTCGGCTTCCTGTCGCAAGGGCAGGGCAAAGGACACGGGCCTCAACGCACCGACGGCTTGAGCTAACCCCAGGAGGCGTTGCCATCCTCGGCCGCTTACGTCTTGCACCACGTCGAGAAAGGAGATGAATCCCTCACCCCGGAGGAAGCGTTCGCGTATCTCCTCGCCCCCCATGCGAGGTGCCAGCATGAGCACGTCTACCCCTTCCGGAGGGCGGATGAGGTCATAGGCCAGGGTGTAGCCCGAGGCGAAGACGATGCCGCTTTTGGGCGTGAGGGCCGGGCGTATTTCCTTCTCGAAGACGGTGGGGATGATCTCGTCCGCGATGAGGATGAAGGCAAGGGTGGACTGAGCGATGGCGTCCGCGATGGGCAGGACGGTGAAATGTTCCTCGCGCGCCCGCCGGGCGTAGGCATCCTCAATGTTGCCGATGAGGGGGGTATAGCCCGCATCGCGCAAGTTGAGGGCCATAGAACGTCCCAGGTGACCGTAGCCGATAACGGCCAGCGTCTCCCCTTCCAGCGCGTTGGCAGGGACATCGGCCGCTGTGAAGTGGCGGAGTTTCAAGGCGTCCATAACGACTTCTCCCCTGTGGTGTGATAGTCGGATTATGCCGGGAAAAGGGGAGATAGGCAAGGGCAAGGCGCTTTCGACGGTCCAAGATCCCCGGAGTAGGGGGAGAGTAACGAGTCACGAGTAACGAGTAATTGGATAGTGCGGAAAGACAACGATTAACGATTGACGATTAACGATTGACAATTAACGATTAAAGGACTGGCGCGCACACAAGGCTGATTTTGCAATGCCAACCTGGCCCTACGTTACGCATCACGTATCACGTCGTAGAGCCAAACTGCGTCTCCAGCGCCAACGTTCTCACCGCCGCCTGACGCCTGACGCGCGACGCCCCCCTTGCCTCCCCTCACAACCTGTACTACAATATCAACAACCATAGTAAGCCCAACCTTCCTTGTGTGAAACGGAGGCAACCCCATGCGGCGATTCATTCTTCTCCCGATTCTTCTTCTCCTGGCAGCCTGTGCGGCTCCCGGCCCGACTC
>WGAA01000139.1 GCA_015489285.1 Anaerolineae bacterium
AGCATGAGTAACGAGATGAGTAACGAGTCACGAGTAACGAGTAATTGGATGGCGCAGAAAAACAATGATTAACGATTGACAATTAACGATTAAAGAGCTGGCGCGAGAATAAGGTGGCCCCTACAACGCCAACCCACTCGCCAAATCACGTATTA
Organism: Anaerolineae bacterium; assembly: GCA_015489285.1. Classification (GTDB taxonomy): domain Bacteria; phylum Chloroflexota; class Anaerolineae; order JAADDB01; family JAADDB01; genus JAADDB01. The sequence goes on from WGAA01000139.1 coordinate 156, forward strand.
CGCATCACGCATCACGCATTACGCATCACGCTCCCAGCGAAGGTCTGCGGCCTCACACGGAAAACCCTCCCCACGTGCCCGTTCGGAATTGACGAGCCCTCTTCTTTTACCTATACTATTTCTCACAAACAGGAAAAAGCGAAAGGCGACGAAGGGAACGAGTACGCCGGGGGTACCCTTTAGCGAGCCCGGGATGGTGGAAGCCGGGCGGGGAAGCCGGCGGAAAATCCTCCCGGAGCTGCCGACCGAACGGGAGAGAAGCTACACTTAACGAGGACATCTCCCCAGTAGGCTCGGACGGGGTCGTGGTCCGTTATCCACCACGCGGGGGTGACAGCCCTCGTGAAGAGTGGACGACGCATGTCGTCAAGCGGGGTGGTACCGCGGGAGCATACGCCGCTCTCGTCCCCGAAAGGGGATGAGGCGGCGTTTTTGGTAAAAGTATGGATAAACAGCATAATCTGGACTATTATCGGCAGCCGGAACACGAGTGGATAATCGGCACCTAATCGCTTAATCCGCTTCAAAAATATTACCCATCCCGATCGGCAGGAGGAAGTCAGATGGCTTTCAAAAACGTCCGTCCGTTCGTCAACTATCCCCAACTTGAGGAAGAGGTGCTGGAATTCTGGAGGCAGAATCGCACCTTTGAGAAAAGCCTCGAAATCCGTAAAGACGCGCCGCGCTTCGTCTTCTACGAAGGCCCACCCACGGCCAACGGCCGTCCCGGAATTCACCACGTTCTTGCCCGCGTGTTCAAAGACCTCTTCCCCCGCTATAAAACCATGCGCGGGTACTACGCCCTTCGCAAGGGGGGATGGGACACCCATGGGCTCCCCGTGGAACTCGAGGTGGAAAAAGAGCTCGGCATCACCCACAAACGCCAGATCGAGGAATACGGCGTAGCCAAGTTCAACGAACTCTGCAAGGAATCCGTGTTTCGTTACATTCAAGAATGGCGCCAGATGACCGAACGCATCGGCTTCTGGATCGACATGGACAACGCCTACGTTACCTACCACAACGAGTACATCGAATCCATCTGGTGGATTCTGCGCCAACTGTGGGATAAGGACCTCCTGTACAAGGACTACAAAGTCGTCCCCTACTGCCCGCGATGCGGTACCCCCCTTTCAAGCCACGAACAACATTATCCCGGGGCCATCAAAGAAGTCGACGACCCGTCCGTGTACGTCAAATTCAAAGTCCGGGGGGAGGAAAACACCTATTTCCTCGTCTGGACGACAACCCCCTGGACGCTGCCGGGGAACGTCGCCCTTGCCGTACACCCCGAATACGATTACGTCCTCGTCGAACACAACAACGAGCGCCTCATCCTCGCCAAAGCCCGTCTCCACGTCCTGGACGGCCCGTACACCGTGTTAGAGGAGAAAAAGGGCAAAGAGCTCCAGGGCATCCACTATGAACCCCTCTATCAGTTCTTGCCGGTGGACAAGGACTACGCTTACGTGGTCAACGCGGCCTTCGTCACCCTGGAGGATGGGACGGGGATTGTCCACATGGCTCCGGCTTTTGGTGCCGAGGACCTGGACACCGCCCGCAAGTACGATCTGCCCATCCTCATGACCGTAGCCCCGGACGGCACCTTTATCGACGCGGTCGAACCCTGGAAAGGACGCTTCGTCAAAGAAGCCGATCCCCTGATCGAAGAGGACCTGCGATCCCGCGGTCTCCTCTACAAGGCAGAGACCTACCGACACAACTACCCCCACTGCTGGCGATGCGGCACACCGCTCCTCTACTACGCGCGGGAAGCCTGGTACATCCGCGTGTCCGCACACAAGGACGATCTCATCGCCAACAACGAAAAGATCAACTGGGTTCCCGACCACATCAAACACGGCCGCTTTGGCAAGTGGCTGGAAAATATCCAGGACTGGGCCCTCAGCCGCGAACGTTACTGGGGCACGCCCCTTCCCATCTGGGAATGCGAGAACCCCCAGTGCAAGCACAGGGAATGCATCGGTTCTGTGGCCGAACTCGGCGAAAAGACCGGCCAAGACCTCAGCGGCCTGGACCTCCATCGCCCCTATGTGGATGAAATCACGTACACCTGTCCCCAATGCGGGGGGACCATGCGTAGGGTGCCCGACCTCATCGATGTGTGGTTCGATTCGGGAGCCATGCCTGTTGCCCAGTGGCATTATCCCTTCGAAAACGAGGAGATGTTCCGGGACCAGTTCCCCGCGGACTTCATCTGCGAGGCGGTGGACCAAACACGGGGCTGGTTCTACTCCTTACACGCCGAAAGCACCCTCCTCTTCAACCAACCCAGCTTCCTTAACGTCATCTGCCTGGGGCTCATCCTCGACGAAAAAGGGGAGAAGATGAGCAAATCCAAGGGCAACGTCGTCGACCCGTGGGAGGTGCTGAACACCCACGGTGCCGATGCAACCCGGTGGTACATGTACACGGCCACCCCGCCTGGAAACGCACGCCGCTTCTCCCTGAACCTGGTCGGTGAAGTCGTGCGCAAATTCCTGAACACCCTGTGGAACTCCTACGCCTTCTTCGTCACCTATGCCAACGCCTCCCGCTGGACCCCACCGGCCCCCCTCCTCCAGTTGCTCCGTGGGGAAGAGGGCGCCGACTTCTCCCGCAGCACCCATCCGCTGGACCGGTGGATTCTGGCGGAACTCCACGCCCTGGTGCGGGACGTGACCGCCGGGCTGGACGCGTACGACGTGACCACCACAGGGCGCTCCATCGAGGCCTTCGTCGATAGCCTGAGCAACTGGTATCTACGCCGCAGTCGCCGTCGCTTCTGGGACGGGGAACCGGCCGCGTTTGCCACCCTCTATGAGGTCCTCGTCACCCTGAGCAAACTCCTAGCCCCCTACACGCCCTTCATCGCGGAAGCCTTGTGGCAGAATCTGGTCCGATCCGTCGACCTGCAGAGTGCGGAAAGCGTGCACCTGGCCGACTGGCCGAGCTACGAAGAGGCCCTCATCGACGAAGAACTGCGGGCAGACGTGGCCTTAGCCCAACGCATCGTCAGCGCAGGGCATGCTGCCCGACAAAGCGCCGGGCTGAAAGTGCGCCAACCCCTTCGGCGTCTTGTCGTCCGCCTGCGAGAGCCCGCGGAACGCGCCCGCCTGGAACGGGTCATCGACCAGGTGTTGGATGAACTGAACATCAAGGAATGGGACATCGCGGACAAGGTGGAAGAACTGGCCGAGGTGAAAATCCACGCCCTTCCCAAACAATTAGGCC
>WGAA01000140.1 GCA_015489285.1 Anaerolineae bacterium
CCCCACCGGGATGACGGGGTGTTCGAAGCGTGTCGGTACGCCATCGAACGGTTGAAGGAAATCGTGCCCATCTGGAAGAAGGAAGTATTGACCACCGGCGCCCACTGGGTCGAGGGCCCCACAACGCCGGGAGATGACGACCGGCCACGTCCGACTCCCATCGTGGGAGGGGAACCATGATCGTGCTCAACGCCTGGTGGGGGCTGTGGTTGCTCGTGGGGTTGACGTTGACCTTCAACTTCCTCAACGGATTTCACGATGCGAGCAACATGGTGGCCACGGTCATCTCCACGCGCGCCCTGACCCCGCGCCTCGCCCTGACCTGGATTGCCTTCTTCGAGTTCCTGGGCCCTTACCTGTTGGGGGTGGCCGTGGCCAAGACCATCGGCGCGGACATCGTGGCGCCCCAGCACATCACCGTCGTCGTCCTCTACGCGGCCCTCGCCGCGGCCATCATCTGGAACCTGGTCACCTGGTACTTTGGGATTCCTTCCAGCTCCTCCCACGCGCTCATCGGGGGCCTTGTTGGCTCCGTGGCCATGGCCTCGGGGTTTGGCGTCATCCGCGTGGGCGGGCTGGAAAAAGTCCTTGTCGCCCTTTTCACCTCCCCCATCCTGGGGTTCATCATCGGCTACTTTATCATGAAGCTGGCCATGCTCCTCCTCTGGTGGGCCACCCCGGCCATCAACAAGTGGTTCCGCTACGGGCAACTGGTGACCTCCGCGGCCCTGGCCATCAGTCACGGGGCCAACGACGGGCAAAAGGGCATGGGCATCATCACCCTGGGATTGCTGACGTTGGGTTATCTGGACACCTTCTACGTGCCCGGATGGGTCATCGTCGTCAGCTCCATCGCCATGGCCCTGGGGGCCTACTCGGGAGGCTGGCGGCTCATCCACACCATCGGGGCCAAATTCTACCGTATTCGCCCCCTTCACGGGTTCCTCATCCAGCTCTCCTCCGCGTCCATCATCATCGGGGCGGCCCTCTTGGGTGGCCCCGTAAGCACGACCCAGGTGGTAAGCGCGACCGTCGTCGGCGTCGGTTCCGGAGAGCGCTTGTCCAAGGTGCGCTGGCACGTGGCCTGGGACATTCTTCTGGCCTGGATCTTGACCATCCCCGTTACCATGATCTTGGGTGCCCTCTTCTACGTCATCATCGGGCGGCACCTGTACGTTCACCTTTGAGCACACAAGGAGGCCCACAGTGGGATTCTTGGGTTTGTTCGGCAAACGAGAGGACAACTTCATCCGTCTGCTGCGGGAACAGGCGCGAAAGACCCTGGAAGGTCTGGAACACCTGGAAGCTTACATGGAGGATCGCCAGGAAGAGCACGCGAAGGCCGTCGAGCTCGCGGAAAAGGAGGCCGACGAACTGCGACGCATCCTCATCGACGAACTCAACCGGACCTTCATCACCCCCCTGGACAGGGAGGATATCTTCGCGCTCTCCCGCTCCATAGACGACGTGCTGGACTACGCCTATTCCACCATCGACGAAATGCGCCTGCTTCAAGTCGACCCGAACCCCTTCCTGCGGCGCATGGCCTCTCTCCTGCGGGAGGCGGCCAACGAGATCTACCTGGCGATGGAGCGACTGGAACGCCATCCGGGGGTCGCGGCGGAGCACGCGATGCGGGCCAAGGCGTTGGAGAACCGGGTGGAGCGGGTGTACCGCGAGGCCATCGCGGACCTCTTCAAGGAACCGAAGAGCATCGAACAAATCGTGTACATGCTCAAGGTGCGGGAGCTCTACCGACACCTGAGCAACGCGGCCGACCGAGGGGATGAGACGGCCAACGTCATCAGTAACATCGTCGTGAAGATGGCGTAGGGGGGACCGGGGGATTTACTTTACGTGGACCTTTCCCCGGGCAGCGGGGACAAAACGGTGGCGGCGGTACACATCGCCCAGCATCCACACGATGTTGGCACGGCGATGCCCCACGAAGACCGTGTTCGTCATCGAGTCCACGGCCATGCCAAAGGGGTCTTCCGCGACGTTGATTGTGGCTTTCACCCGGTACGTGTACCCGTCGATGACGGAAACCGTGTTGTCCTTGGAGTTGGCGACGAACACGTTGTTCGTCCGCTGGTTGACGACCAGCCCGCCCCCGCCGTCATAGCCGCCGGTGCCCACGTTGACCCGGGTGATCAACCCCGGGCCCTCGGGCTTGGTTTCGAACACGGCCACCTTGCCCACGTTATTCCCCCCCACCACGTAGAGCCGATTGGTCCTCGGGTTGAAGGCGAGCTGATACACGGCTCTGTACTCGTCGTCGGGGAAGGGGAACACCTTCAACAGGGGCATCACCCGGAACGTCTCCATGTTGAACGGCGTCACCGTGCCCGAATCCCGGTATCCCACGTACACCCAGTTCAAATTGGGGTCGAAAGCAATGCCCCAGGCGCCCGAATCCGAATCGTCGCTGCGCAGCGCGTACAACCATCGCTTACTGACCCCGTCGATCACCCCCAGGGTGTTGTTCCCGTGCTGGGTAACATAAACCCGGTGCCGCGCGGAATCCACAGCAATCCACGAGGGTTCAGGGCCCACCTCCACATACGAGAGAAGGCGCATGGACTCCCCATCGACAATGGCCACCCGATTCGTGGTGAAGCAAGCGACGAACACGCGATGCAAGATCTCGTCAACCCCCACGCCAAAGGGGGCGGGACAGACGGCCGTCTCCCCCACGGTGCGATAGGTGTACGTGTCGACCGCGAAGAGCTTCCCGTTCTCCCGGCTGGCCACGTACAGGCGGTGCACGTAGCGGTCCACGGCCAGCCCGTTGGGCACCTGTAAGCCGGGGATGGGAATGGCCCGCACGACGGGAGGCGGGGGCGTAGGAG
>WGAA01000141.1 GCA_015489285.1 Anaerolineae bacterium
CCTCGAAGATGAAGGCTTTGCCGCACCGGCGGCAGAGGGCCACATGCCTGTGGCCGTAGCCGGTGAAGACGTACCCGGGGCAGCCCACGGCCCCGTGGACCTTCTGGACGACGCCCAGGTGGACGAGGGCCTCCAGGGTGCGGTACACGGTAACCAGCCCGACACGGGGGTAGACCTCCCGGGCCGCCTCGTGCAGCTCCTGGGGCGTGAGGGGCCGGGATGCGGCCAGCAAGGTGTGCACAATGGCCCGGCGGGCTCCGGTAAGGCGATAACCGGCCGCACGCAGTTGGGAAAACAGGCGTTCCTCGTACTCCATCACCCTTGGCCCTCCCGTGTTCTTGAAAACATTTTTCATCTACCCATCGTATCATTAGATGCAGCGGAGGGCCAAATGTTACTCGTCAGGCGTCGGGCGTCATTTGTCAGGCGTCATGCGTCAGGCGCTGAGGAGAACGTCGGCACCGGAAGCGCATCTTGGCCGGACGACGTCATTCGTCATACGTCATGCGTCAGGCGGCGGTGAGAACGTCGGCGCTGGAGGCGCAGCTTGGCTTGAGGGCGTGATGCGTGACGTCATTCGTCACCCGTCATGCGTCAGGCGCCGGGAAAGAGTCGGCGCTGTTGACGTATCTTGACTTCGGATACGTGATGCGTGATGCGTAATTTGAGGAGTGGGTTGGCGCTGTCAGGCAACCTTGTCTACGCGCCAGGGAGTTACTCGTTACTCCGTTACTCGTTACTCGTGACTCGTTACTCTGCCTCCGAATTCCGATTTGCCAAAATTCCCGAATTGTGTATACTATCTTCCGCATTCGGGGGCGGTTAGCTCAGCTGGCTAGAGCGCCACGTTGACATCGTGGAGGTCAGAGGTTCAAGTCCTCTACCGCCCACCTGAGGAAGGGGGCTCGCAGGTAGGAGCCCCCCTTTACAATTTATCCCCTTTCAACGCGTTGACCGGGACGAGTAGGCGGTGGAAGGCGCCAGAGAGCGGGGGCCGGTGGCTGGAAGCCCCTGTCGTACGGAAGCCGTCGAAAACCCCCCGGGAGCGGGCGGTTGAACACCCTGTGGGTCAGTAAGCCGCTCCGGTGGGCCCCGTTATCGGCCGCAATGAGGGCAACGGATGTACGCGTCCGTTGCTGAAAGTTGGGTGGAACCGCGTGGGAGCCCCCTCGCCCCGACATGGGTGAGGGGGCTTTTTGGTTTGGGGGATCGCACACCGCCTCTCGCCCCACATCCGATCGGAGGACAACGATGGCCAAGAAGCAACGAGAGAAGAAAGAACAGACATACGACGAGGAACTTTACCGCATTCGCCACTCGGCCGCGCACGTGATGGCGCAGGCCGTGCTGGAGATGTTTCCCGAGGGGAAAATTGCCATCGGGCCGCCCATCAAGGACGGCTTCTATTACGACTTCGACCTGCCGCGGCCCCTCACCCCGGAGGACCTGGAAAAGATCGAAGAGCGAATGCGGGAGATCATCAAGGGCAAACACCCCTTCATCCGGCGGGAAGTGACCCCCGAGGAGGCGCGGGAACTCTTCAAGGACCAGCCGTACAAGCTGGAACTCATCGAGGACATCCTCTCCCGGGGCACCGATGAGTACGGCAACCCCCTGCCCGAAGGGGAACGTCCCACCCTCACTACCTACAAACACGACACCTTCGAGGACCTGTGCCGCGGTCCCCACGTGGAACACACGGGGCAGATTCCCGTCAACGCGTTCAAACTCCTCAACGTGGCCGGCGCGTACTGGCGGGGCGACGAGAATCGCCCCATGCTCCAGCGCATCTACGGCACCGCGTGGAAGAGCCCGAAGGACCTGCGGCGCTACCTGAACTGGCTGGAAGAGGTCAAGAAGCGGGACCACCGGCGTCTGGGCAAGGAGTTGGACCTCTTCTCCACCCACCCGGACGTGGGCGCGGGGCTCATCCTCTGGCATCCGAAGGCCGGCTTCATCCGCCACATGATGGAATCCTTTGCCAAGGAGGAGCACCTGAAGCACGGGTACGTCTTCGTCTACACCCCCCACATCGGCAAATCCATCCTCTGGGAGCGCAGCGGCCACCTGGACTTCTACAAGGAGAACATGTACGCGCCCATGGACATCGACGGGCAGGACTACTACGTCAAACCCATGAACTGTCCCTTCCACATCATGATCTACAAGAGCCGCATTCGCTCCTACCGAGAACTCCCCATCCGCATGGCCGAATGGGGGACGGTGTACCGCTACGAGCGGGCGGGGGTCCTGCACGGGCTCATGCGCGTGCGCGGCTTCACCCAGGACGACGCGCACATCTTCTGCCGCCCCGACCAGATGCCCGAGGAGATCGACAAGGTGCTCCAGTTCACCCTGCACATCCTGCGCTCCTTCGGCTTCGAGGACTTCCAGGCCTACCTGAGCACCAGGCCGGAGAAGGCCGTGGGGTCGGACGAAATGTGGCGGGACGCGGAGAAGGCCCTGGAGGACGCGTTGCAACGGGCGGACTTGCCCTACGAGATCGACGAGGGGGGCGGCGCGTTCTACGGCCCCAAGATCGACCTGAAACTGAAGGATGCCCTCGGGCGCACCTGGCAGTGTTCCACCATCCAGTTCGACTTCAACCTGCCGGAGCGTTTCGACCTCACCTACATCGGTGAGGACGGCAAGGAACATCGCCCTTACATGATCCATCGGGCTCTCATGGGCAGCATGGAGCGTTTCTTCGGGGTCATGATCGAGCACTACGCGGGGGCCTTCCCCGTCTGGCTCATGCCCACCCAGGTGCGGGTCATCCCCATCGCGGACCGGCATAACGAGTACGCGGCGCAGGTGGTGGAGAAATTGCAGGCCGCGGGCATCCGCGCGGAGGGGGATTACAGCGACGACCGCATGAACGCCAAGATCCGCAAGGCCCAACTGGAGAAGATCCCCTACATGCTCATCGTGGGGGACAAGGAGGTGGAGCAGGGGACGGTCTCCCTGCGCACGCGGACCGGGGAGAAGCAGAACAACATCCCCCTGGACGCGTTCATCGAGCGGGTGCACAAGGTCGTCGCCGAGAAGGCACTGATTTGACGATTTGTACACCCTGGGCTATACTCTCACGATCCCAAAGCCTGCCGGCATCTGGGGGAGGCCGGTGATCATCCAGTGCACATTTCGAAGTGAGGTAAGGAGCCATAGCCAAAAAAGGCCTGCGCGTTAACGAGGAGATTCGTGCCCGTGAAGTCCGTGTCGTGGACACGGATGGGAAACAGTTAGGGGTAATGCCCTTGCGTCAAGCCTTAGCCCTGGCCGAAGAACGGGGGCTGGACCTGGTCGAAGTTGCTCCCAACGCTCGGCCTCCGGTCTGTCGTCTCCTGAACTACAGCAAGTACATGTACGAGCTGCAGAAGAAGGCCAGGGAGGCACGCAAAGCGCAAAAGCAGATCGAAGTCAAGGAGATCCGTCTGCGGCCGCGTATCGGCGAGCACGACCTGGATTTCAAACGACGGGACGCGCACCGCTTTCTCACAAAAGGTCACAAAGTGCGATTTCGGGTCCGCTTCCGCGGGCGGGAGATCCAGCATCCGGAAGCGGCACGGACGTTGTTGCAACAGCTTTCCGAGGACCTGGCCGACGTGGGCGTCGTCGAGGTCGGGCCCAAGATGGAAGGCATGACCATGACCATGGTCATGGCGCCCAAGAAGCACAAGTAAGATCCCGGCCGGGACATGACGTCCCGTAGGGGACGAGGACATACGGCATCATTACACGAGGAGGGGAGAGGAGAACCGCCTCTCCTCTTTCACTGCGTAAAGGGGGTAAGAGGAACATGCCAAAGTTGAAGACGCACAAGGCAACGGCCAAGCGATTTCGTTACACGGGCAAGGGGAAGTTACGCCGCCACAAGGTGGGCAAGAGCCACCTTCGTCGCAAGAAGGCCAAGCGCACCCTGCGCGTTTTCGACCGCCTGCTGGTCGTCGAGCACAAGGGCAACATCCGCCGCGTGAAGCGCCTGGCCCCGTACCTGGACAAAAAGTAACGGGGAAGGAACCCCGTCCCTGTGAGAAGGAGTGAACGATGACACGAGCAAAGGGTGGATTTCACACACGACGTCGGCACAAGAAGGTGCTGAAACTGACGAAAGGGCATTTCGGGCAGCGCAAGAACGTGTTCCGCCGGGCCAATGAGTCCATGATCAAGGCCCTGTGGTATGCTACACGGGACCGCCGTAACCGCAAGCGGGATTTCCGGCGCCTGTGGATTACCCGCATCAACGCTGCAGCCCGCCAGAACGGCATGTCCTACAGCCGCTTCATCTACGGCCTGAAGCAGGCAAACGTGCACCTGGACCGCAAGATTCTCGCCGATCTGGCAGTGAGGGATAGCGAAACATTCGCCCGCCTGGTGCAGGTGGCCCAGGACGCCATCTCCTAGGTGGTCCCTCCCTGCCGAAAAGCCGCCCATATCCCCACCGGGGAGGGCGGTTTTTCTTTGCCCTCATTCCGTCATGCGTCATGCGTCAGGCGCCGGTGAGGACATCGGCACTGGAGGCGCATCTTGGCTTGACGACGTGATGCGTGATGCGTAATGCGTAATGCGTAACTTGGGAAGGAGGGTTGGTGCGGTGGGGACAACCTTGTCCTCGCGCTAGCCCTTTAATCGTTAATCGTCAATCGTTAATCGTTGTCTTCACGCCAACCAATTACTCGTTACTCCGTTACTCGTTAAGGAGAAAGGTCGTGAGCACGGGTGAAGGGGGTCGGGAGACGCGGGCCTTTTCCTGGCAGCAGTGGCTGACAGAGGGGTTACAGCACCTGGCCGCCACCGCGGAAACGTCCCCACTCCCACCCCAATTTTGGTACCACTTGGGACAGGCTCTGTGTGAGGCGGGCGAGGCCTTGCGCATCCTGAGCGCCTACTTGCAGGAAACCGCCCCCGAGGATCTGTTGGAGACGTACGGACGGCTCTTGGACGAGAACACCCGGTTGGGCCAATGGCCTGAGTCCTCTTCCCAGGCCTGACCCCCACCGGGGAGGGTGGCATCTCCGTGAGCGTGGAACGCGATGCCTCAGCCCATGATGTGGCGCGGCAGGCCGTGCGTGGCTCCCTCTATTCCCTGGGCGCCTCCGCGGTGACGGTCACCTTGGGCTTTGTGAGGGCCGTCCTCTTAGCGCACTACCTCCTTCCGGCCCAGTACGGCGTCGTTGCCCTGGCCACCTTCTTCGTCATGGGGATCGCTCGGCTGCGCAGCCTGGGGTTCGACCGCGCGCTGGTCCACAAGCAGGCCACCGAGGGCCCCGTTTTCGAGACGTACCTGGCCTTCAAGGGCACCGTTGTCCTCCTCTTCACCCTCCTCTCCCTGGCCGCTGCTCCCCTCATCGCCCACTTCTATCCCCGGCGAGAGGGGCTACTCCCCGTCATGGTGGCCCTGACCCTCATCATCGCGCTGGCCGCGTTCAACCAGATTCAGGAGACCGCGCTGCAAATCCGCTTGCAATTCCGGGAGATCGCGCTGGTCAACGTCGTCGCCGCCATCACCATGACCGTCGTGGCGCCTACCCTGGCCTGGGCCGGGTGGGGCGTCTGGAGCCTGGTGGCGGAGCAGGGGAGCGGCATCGTGGCCCGGGGGATCCTCCTCTGGGGCCCCTTGCGCGCCGTCCCCTTCCGGCCCCGCTGGCACGGTCAGGTGGCCCGCTGGTTCTGGGCCTACGGTCGGGCCAACTGGGTCAACGCGAATGTGGGGTACCTGCTGGACCGATTCGACGATTTCTGGGTGGGGACGGACCTGGGGGAGGTGGCCCTGGGCTTCTACAACCGGGCCTACGAGTTCGCCCGCTACCCCCGCCGTCTCCTGGCCAACTCCCTCCTCACCGTCATGACCCCCGTATTTGCCCGTCTCCAGGAAAACCGGCGGGCCCTCTCCCAGGCGTACTTCCGCCTCACGAGCCTCCTGGTCCGGGTAGGAGTCCTCGTGGGCGGGCTGATGGTCGTCCTCGCGCCCGAGTTCATCCTCTGGGGACTGGGCCCCCAGTGGCGCCCGATGGAGCGGACGTTCCAGCTCTTCGTCCTCTACGTCATGCTGGACCCCCTCCTGCTCGTGGTGGGGCACCTCCTCCTGGCCGTGGGCGACCCCCACTCCCTGGCCCGGGCGCGGCTGGTGCAGATGGGCTTCTTCCTCCCGGCCGTCATCGTGGCCGCCCGTGTGGCGGGGATCGAGGGGGTGGCGCTGGCCGCGGATCTCATGCTCCTCCTGGGATGGCTGGTCCTGGAGCGGCGGGTGCGGCGTTTCGTGGATTATTCCCTCTGGCGCCTGTGGGGGGTTCCCCTGCTGGCGTTGGCCTTGGGGTTGGCCGGCGTGTTCACGTTCGTGCGGATGTATCCCACGCTCACGTGGGCCCACGCCCTGATCAAAGGGGGGATCTTCCTCCTCCTCACCGGGGGGATCATGGGAATATGGGAGGGGCGGACCGTGTGGACGATGGCCCGCGAGCTGCGGGGGACCCTGGTGCGGCACTAAGGGGGCGACGGTTCGACGGCGGCCGTCACCCCCTTCTCCGCGAATATCAGGGATGAAGGTACACGGTCACCCGGGTGCCCTCGGGCAATCCGTTGCTGTTCAGGGGAATCTGGAACATGCCGTCGCTGCGGATCAGGGTGTAGATGAGGTTGGATTTGCCCAACACGGGGACGGCCCACAGCTCCCCCTCCCGCTCCTCCAGCCGGACCTGGATCCAGTCCACCCGTCCGGGGATGGAGGCGATGTTGCGGGCGAGTTTGGCTTCCACCGTGCAGGGGCGTCTCTCCCGGGCGCCCAGCCAGAGGTGGATGGTGGGAACCCCGAAGAGGATGAAGTTGACCATCGCGCTGACGGGATTGCCCGGCAGCCCGATGACCGGAGTACCGTCGCACACCGCGAGGATGGTGGGTTTGCCCGGCCGTTGGGAGACGCCGTGGACGAGGATGCCCGGTTGGCCCAGGGCCTGGATCTCCGCGGCGCTCATGTCCCGGGCGCTGACCGAACTCCCCGCGGAGAGGACGATGATGTCGGCCTCTTCTTTGGCCCGGCGCAACGCCTCGCGTAACGCCTCCCTCCGGTCCGGGATGATGCCCAGCCGTCGGGGGATCCCTCCGGCCCGTTGGGTCAGCGCGCTCAGGGTGTAGGCGTTGATATCCCGCACCTGGCCCATCTCCGGGGTGCGCTCCGGGGGGATGACTTCGTCCCCCGTGCTGATGATGGCCACCCTGGGCCGGACGGCCACGGGGATGGTGGTCAACCCGAGGGCCATGAGCCCTCCGATATCCTGGGGGCGCAGCCGGTGCCCTCGGGGAAGGACGGGGTCCCCCCGCCGGATGTCCTCGCCTATCTGGATGACGTTCTCCCCCGGCGCGACGGGGTGAAAGACCTCGATGCCCTCTTCGTCGACCCGGTGGGTGTTCTCCAGCATGACGACCGCGTCCGCGCTTTCCGGGAGCATGCCGCCCGTGTGGACGATGACGGCCTCTCCCACACCCACGTCGACGTCGGGCGCCCGCCCCATAGGCACCTCCCCGACGATGGTGAGGTACGCGGGCAATCCCGGCGACGCGCCGAAGGTGTCCTCGGCCACGACCGCGTATCCGTCGACGGTGCTGCGTCGGAACATGGGCAGGTCGTGGGGGGCGATGAGGTCCTGGGCCAGGACGCGGTCCAGCGCGTCCTCCGTGGCGATGTGTTCCACCCGCACGTGGGGGTGCAGGTGGGCCCGGAAGGTCTCCCACGCCTCCTCCGGGGGAAGTACGTTGAAGAGTTCCTTGCTCTCGTTCACGCGTCCTCCTTGTACACATCCGGGCCCGCGGCCGCGTCGAGCCACCAGTGGCATGTGCCCTCGGGACGGACACCCCGGGCGGGACAGGCGAGGCGATCCGCCTCTCCGTAGAGAACCTGTCGGACCGGGGTGTGTTTGGACGCACCGGTGACCAGGAAGTAGACCGTTCGAGCCCGGTTGATGAGGGGATACGTAAAGGTCAGCCGGGGAATGTCCGGTCCTCGGTTGGGAACGACCCACCGTTGCTCTTCCTCCAGCGCGGGGGTGTGGGGGAAGAGGGATGCGGTGTGGCAGTCGGTTCCCAGGCCGAGGAGGATGAGGTCGAAGCGTCCCCCCGCGACGGTTGCGCGCAGGGTCGCCTCGTACGCGCGGGCCCCTTCTTCCGGGGTCTCGAAATGGGTCGGCATGGGGAACACGTGGTCCTCGGGGATGGCGATGTGGTCCAGGAGGGTTTCCCGGGCCATGCGGTAGTTGCTGCGCGGGTCCTCGTAGGGGACGTACCGTTCGTCCCCCCAGTAGATGAAGATGTGTTCCCAGGGGATGTCTTTCATGCGGGCCAGGCGGGTGTAAACGGGTTTGGGGGTGTGCCCTCCGGAGAGGGCCAGGGTGGTCCGGCCCTGCTGTTCGACGGTCCGGCGCAGGAGGTCCCGGATGGCTTCGGCCGTGTGGTGGGCCCAGGTCTCCTCGTCGGGGTAGATGTGGATGTGAAGCGCGTCCATCAGCGTCCCTCCAAAATGTGAGTGATGATGCCCAGGGCTTCCTCGAAGAAGGGGTCGTGTCCGTTGAGACGCAGGGCTTCGACGAAGGCGTGTCCCCGGTCGAGCCAGCGGACGCGCACGGTTTCCCGCACGTGGACGTTGCCCACGTCCGCGGTGATGTGGGCAACGGTGGGGGTGTCCCCCGGTTCTACGGTGAAGCGGGCGGTCTGGGCCGTTTGGGCACTGAGCCGAACCCGTACCACAGGGGTGGGGTGCGGGGTGTCGACGCGGTGCACGGTGACGCGCAGGTCGCGGTCGTCCTGGGTGAAGCGGAGTTCCCGCGTGCGTCCCTTCCCCTTCCAGTGAGTTTGGGGACGCCACCCCAGGCGTCCGGCGAGCCATCCGACGAGGTAGAGCGCGGAGACGGTGCCTTCCGGCGTGTCCGTGACGCTGATGTGGACGTGGTCGAGTTCCCACAGGTAGGGACGTCGTTCCATGGGGTCGAAGGCCTGGGCGATGAGTTCCCGCCACGGGGTGAGCTGCGTCCAACCCAGGTCCAGAAGGCGCTCGCTGCAACGAAGGCGCAGGTCGGGGAGGAAGCGGAGGTGTCCTTCCGGTGAATCCGCGAGCGCGGAGTCCACGATGAGGATGTCGGTGAGTTCGCAGAGGCGACGGAACAGGGGGTCCTCATCGAAGGGACGCAACCACCAGAGGGCGACGGGGAGTTCGGGCAGGAGGAGGGGGAGAACGCCGCTGATGGCGTGTTGCCAGATGGCCGGGCGCACGTGAAGGAGGATGTGTTC